>CAIWXH010000819.1 GCA_903916565.1 uncultured Oscillochloris sp.
CAAGTTCTCGCCACGCCCCTTTTTTGTTAGGAAAGGGGCAAGCGGGGCGAGCAGGGCGGCGAGGGGGTGCTACAATCCAAGCCACGGAGCCAACCGCCGACGCCGACGCGAGAAAGGATTGGGTATGACCACCGCCATTTTCGAGCAAACACTGACGTTAGCGCGTCAGCTTACGGTGCAAGAGCAGGCCCGCCTGATTGGGGCGCTGGCCGAAGCCTTGGCGGCGCAGCCGTCTCCCGCTGCGACCAATGCGACCGCTGCGACCAATGCGACCTGGGTTCGACTAGAGGCATTTCGGCACGAGATGGAAGCGTTGGGGCCAGACGCGCCTAACTTCGGTGCGGCGCTTGCGGCAGATCGCCAAACGCGCCAAACAACCTTGGAAGGCGAACCCCATGTACACGCTTGATGCCAGCGTTTGGCTACGCGAGGCGACCCCGATTGATCCGGCGTATCACACATGCCATGCCTTGCTGGCGGCGCTGTTGGCTCGTGCGACACCGCTCTATGAGCCGTGGCTGCTGCTGGCTGAGGTTGGTGGCTCAGTGAGCCGCCTGTTACGTGACCCGATGCGCGGGCGGCTCTACACCGAGATTGTGCGAACGTTCCCCAACACGACGTTTGTGGCTTTGGACGAACCGCTGGCGCGTGAAACGTCCGACCTTGCTGCCGACTACTTTTTGCGCGGTGCCGATGCGCTATACGCAGCCGTCGCACGCCGCCACGGCTGCACACTGATCAGCCTGGATGATGAACACCGCCAACGTTTGGGTGCGATTCTCACCGTCCTTACCCCGACTGAGGCGCTGGCGGCACTTGACGCGAAGCCCTAATGCGCTGGCGCACCGAATCGCGGCGGGCTGGGGGCAATCGCCCCGGCCCGCCGCGTTGTCCCGCACCTTGCCCCTCGCCCACCAGGGGATATTCGGCTATCGGCTATCGGCTATCAGCTATCCGCTACCGCACCACCACCGGCAGATACGTCCGCAGCGGCACCAGCACATTCAGCGTGAAGGTGTCGCTGGTCGGGTCGGCGTTCGTCGCCGTGAGGTGCGCCGTGTTGGCGAGCAGCGTCCCCTCCGCCGCCCGGTTCACCACCACCGTGAAGCTGATAGCCTTACTCGTGTTCAGCCCCAAGTCGCTCGGCCCCCAGGTGATCGTGCGGCCCGTGATGGTCGCGGTGTCTTGCGTCAGCCACGTCCCAAACGTCAGACTGATGGGCAGTGTGACCGTGATGGTGCCCTGCTGAAGCGCCTGTTCCGCCCCGTTGCTCAGGCTGAGCATGTAGGTCAGCGTCTGCCCCGGCATGATCGGGTTTGTGCCCACCGTCTGTCCGATGAACGGGAAGGCCAGGTTCGCCACCCGCACCTGCACCGCCGCGCTCACCTGGAAGCTGGCGTCTTGCACCGTGTAGGTAAAGGTGTCGTTCCCCAAGAAATCCGTCGTTGGCGTGTAGATGATGGTGGAGCCAACCAGCGTGGCGCTGCCGTGCTGCGGCGTGCCGATACTCAACGTGAGCGGGCTACCATCAGCGTTGGTGATGCCGAGCAGCAGTGGCGCGATGGTGAGCGCCGTATTCGCGGGCGTGGTCATGCTGATGTCGCTGACGCTGGGTGGCCCGTTCAGGCTGAACGACACCTGGGCGCTGGCGCTGGTGTCGCCCAAGCTGTACGCGGCGGTGTTGACGATGCTTTGCCCCAGGTAGGGGGCTGCGTTGCTGGTATGCACCGTAAAGCTGATCGTCGCGCTGCCGCCCGCCGCGATGTCCGCCGGTTGCCAATTGATCCACGTGCCGTCGAAGGTCGCCGTGTCTTGCGTGAGCCAATTGGCAAAGGTGACGCCTAGGGGCAGCGTGTCGCTGACTACCACGCCGCTGGCGCTGGCCTGACCGGCGTTGTGCAGGGTGAGGGTGTACGTGACGGGCGTGCCGCCGGGGATGGCCTGCAACCCAACCGGCGA
>CAIWXH010000820.1 GCA_903916565.1 uncultured Oscillochloris sp.
GAGCAGGCGGTCGATCCCAACACGCGCACGAGCCTCAGGCGTGGTCATAGGCGCTCAGGCGCCACAGCCTCAGCGTAGCGTCTTGCGCCCGGTAGGCGGCAATGCTACAATCGAGGGCATAGCACCGACAATCCTTCGAAAACGGGCCCACTCTCAAGCTTGGCGGCGGGGAGTGGGTTTTCCGTTGCTGCCCGCAGTATAGCATGCGCGACAACCACATCACCGAGGTGCGCTGCCCTCACGCGGGAATACCGGCGCGCACCAGCGCCGCTGCGGCCCAGTCGCTCTGGGTGCATCGCACCAATCTCGATGGTCGCCCCTGGACGCCCGGCCTGACTCCGCACACCGTCCAGCTCTTCGTGCGTGCATGTGCCGAGCGCGAGGCTGAGCAGTGCCGCGCCGCTGCGGCCACCGCCCGACGCCGCGACCAGCGGCTGGCGCGGGAGCGGCTGGCCGAGGAGTTGGCGGGCGTGACGCCGCACACCTTTCGGCACAGTCTGCTCCGACGCCTGATCGAGCAGGGCGTGGAGCTGCCCGAAGTGCAGGCCATCGCGGGGCACTCGTCGCTGCGCGTCACGGGGATGTACCTCTGGGTCTGAATCACTGACTCACGCGGCATGGCATGGTCGGTACGCCCAAGCGACCTACCAGGAAGCGGCGAAGGCTCCGTCAATCTCCAACGGGCTGTACCGACGAAAAAGAAGCGGTGCAGACTCACTGCACTTTTTCTTTATACTAAGGGGCGAGACCGATCATACCGGTCACACTGATTGGTGTACCCATGGCATCGTTCCCTGGGTCTCCATACACCCCTATCCCCGTGCATCCCTGGAGTATCGTTATGGCCCCAACGCCTTGTTCTGACCCCGAGTTGCAGTCTGAACTCGACCGTCTGCGTGCGCGTATTGCCGATCTCGAGGCTGCCCTTGCCGCCCAGGTCACCAGCGATGAGCAACGTATGCATGGCGTGTTGCAAACCATGCAGGAGGGCGTGCTGCTGATTGGCGCTGATTGGCGCTACCGCTACCTCAACGATGTAGCTGAGCGCCAGGGCCAGCGCCCCAAAGCGGCACTGCTCGGGCGAACCGTTATGGAGTGCTGGCCAGGGATCGAGGACACGGCGTTCTTCCGGTTGGAACAGCGGGTGATGGATGAACGCATCCCCGCACGCATTGAGGGGCCGTACACGTTCCCCGATGGACAGGCGCGCTGGTTTGAGTGGAAAATCGAACCCGTGCCCGAGGGACTCCTCATCCTCACCAGCGATATCACGGATCGCAAGGCGGCGGCGGAGGCGCTCCAGGATCTCAATACGACGCTGGAGCGGCGCGTGCAGGAGCGCACCGCCATGCTCCAGGCAACGCAGGAGCGCCTGCAGCTCGCCGTCCAGGCGGGCAAGGTCGGCCTCTGGGACTGGGATCTGCACACCAACCAGGTCTATTTCTCGCCCGAGTACCAACACATGCTCGGGTATGGGGCCGATCCCTTCGCGAACGATGTTTCGGAGTGGGAGCAACGGGTTCACCCCGATGACCTCGGGCCAGCGCTCGCGAAGGTGCAGGCGTATATCAGGCAGCCCTACGACGGCTACTGGAATGCGTTTCGTATGCGCCACCGCGACGGCACGTACCGGCGGATCGTGGCCCAAGCAACGCTGCGTACCGACGCGCAAGGCCAGCCGACGCACATGCTGGGTTCCCACATCGATGTAACGGCCAGTACGCAGGCCGAGGCGGCGCTCCGTGCCAGCGAGGCCAGCTATCGCGTGTTGTTCGAGACGATGGCGCAGGGGGTCATCGTGTATGACGCCACCGGGCGGGCGATCATGGTGAATCCGACCGCCGAACGAATCTTGGGACACCCGCACGCGGATCTCAAGGGCGACTGGGCAGCGCTGTCCGCCTGGGCGATCATCCACGAGGATGGAACCCCGCTCAGATATGAGGAGCATCCCGTGCGCGTCGTGCTCGGCAGCGGGCGGGAGGTGCGCGACTTGGTGCTTGGCGTGACCCCACCGGACGGCAGGGCGACCCGGTGGCTCCGCGCCCAAGTGGTGCCGCAACGCCACGCTGGCGCGACCACGGTGGAGCGGATCTATGCGATTTTTGAGGACATCACGGCGCAGCGCGCAGCGCAGCACGCCCTGGAACACGAGGGCGTCATCGCAGCCGGCCCGGATGGGACGCTGGCCCTGATCAACCCCGCTGCCATGCGCTTGCGCGACCTCGACCCAGCCCCCCCCCCGACACCAGGGACGGACTTGGGACAGACGCCGCCCCGGCTCCGCGCCCCGGAGGGGGTTCCCTTCACACGCGAGGCGCTGCCGCTCTTCCGCAACGATAGTACGGCGCGGCGGCAGGCCGAGCAGGCCCGCGACGAGGCCCACCAGCAGCTTGAGGCCATCGTGGAAGCGCTCGATGAGGGCGTGATTGCGATGCGCGCTGACGGCTCAATCGTGGTGATCAACCGCAGCGCATGTGCGTTCATGCTAGCCGACCCGGCGGTCAGGCCGCGCACGGTACACGAGCTGAGCGCGATGGCGATCCTGTACGACCCGGCAGGTCAGCCCCTCGCCAGGGACGAGCTGCCGTTCCTGCGTGTGCTGCGTGGGGAAAGCTTCCACCATTGGGATCTCAAGCTGCGCCCTGCACGCGCGGAAGAGGAGCGCTGGACGCACATGAACGGGGTGAACATCCCTGCGACCAACGGCACCCCGGCCCTGAGCATTGTGTCGTGCAATGACATCACCGAGCGCAAGCGCGCCGATCTCGCCCTAGCGGCCCACGCCGAGAGCCTCAGCCAGATGAACGCGGAGCTAACCCGTGCGCTCCAGATCAAGCGCGAGTTCCTGACCATGATCAGCCACGAACTCCGCACGCCGCTCAACGGCGTGCTGGGTATCAGCGAGGGACTGATCGAGGAGATCTCTGGTCCGCTGATGCCGCGCCAGCGCACGTCCCTAGAGCGCATCAGCGCGAGCGCTCGGCACCTGCTGGAAGTTCTCAACGACATCATCGATCTGACCCGCCTCGATGCGGGCAGCATCCATCTGGATCAGTGGCCCGTCGAGGTGCGCTCCCTCTGCACGCTCGCCCTCCAGCGGGTCGCCGGGCGCGCCCAGAAGAAGGGCATGCAGCTCCAGCAGATGGTACCCGAGGGGGTGATCGAGGTGGAGGCCGACGAGCGCCGCCTGACCCAGGTGCTCGTCAACCTGCTCGACAACGCGGTGAAGTTCACGCCGACGGGAGGGAGCGCGGGCCTGGAGGTGGTGGGTGACAGAGCCATGGAGCAGATCCACTTCACAGTGTGGGACACCGGCATCGGCGTGGCACCGGAGGATCTCGACCGACTGTTCAAGCCCTTCTCGCAGGTGGACGGGCGACTCGCACGCTTTTTCGAGGGCACCGGACTCGGGCTGAGCTTGGTGCGGCGGCTGGTGGATCTGCACGGGGGCAGCGTGACCTTGGAGAGCACCCCCGGCCAGGGCAGCCGCTTCACCGTTACCCTCCCCTGGACTCCGACCACCAGTACCCTGCCGCTGGTGGGGGACGCCCGCCCGCCATGGGATCGCCCCCCACACGTGCTCGTTGCTGATGACGATGAGGGGTTTCTGGAGCGCTCCCGGGCGTGGCTGAGTCTGTACGGCTGCGTGGTGCTGACGGCGCGCACTGGGGCTGAGGCGCTGGAGCAGATCCGCACCCAGCGACCCGCCCTCGTGCTACTCGACCTCCAGTTGCCCATCCTCGACGGGCTGGCGGTGCTCCAGAGTGTGCGCGCCGACGCGGCCGTCGCCGCGACGCCGATCATCGCGGTGACGGGGCTCGTGCTGCCGGGCGACCGCGAGCGTGCGCGGGTGGCGGGTGCCACGCGCTATCTGTCCCGGCCAGTGAATGCGCGGACGCTTCTGGCGACGACCGCTGAACTGCTCACGGGCGCAGGCCACGCATGAGCGCAGGGGAGGGAACGGTGCATGGCCCGCGCCGCCGCCACCCTTCAGCGAACCCGCTGAAGGTGCGCCTCGATGGCGTCGATAACCTCAGTTGGGCTGACCAGATGGGGGAAGTGGCCCGGAACGGAAAGCCAGTGCAACTGGCTCCCGGCAATCACGCGATGCAGGTACAGGCTCACCTCTATGGGTACGACCGGATCCTCGCGCGGCTGCATCAGCAGCACGGGCAGCGTGAGGCGGGCCGCATCCTGCCGATGATCGGAGAGGAAGATCCGGGTCGCGATGCAGATGGCGATATCTGGCCGCATGGATGCCAGGCTCTGTGCAAACTCCTTCACCAGCTCCGGCTGATCCGACACGCCCATGACGGTCGAGGCAAACCCCTGCGTCCACTCCACAAAACGCTGCGCCATCTGGTCAAGTAGGTCATCAACGGCGGCGCGGCTGAACCCGCCTACGTACCCGTCGTCATTCAGATAGCGCGGCGAGGCACCGATGCAGACCATGCTGGCGAATAGGTCGGGCCGCTTGAGCGCGGCGAGCGTGCCGATCATGCTGCTGACCGAGTGCGCGATCAGATGGGCACCTGTCAACTTCAGGCTATCAGCGATGTGGATCAGATCCGTAGCGTAGGCGTGGAGCGAGGCGTAGTGGGTCGGGTCAAACTCTCGGTGGTCTGAACCCCCACACCCCACGAGGTCAAAGAGGACGAGGCGATAGCGTTCCTGAAACGCTGGCGTGACAAAGCGCCATGCCTCCTGGTTGCTGCCGTAGCCGTGTGCAAACACGAGCGTCTCGGCTGCATTGAGCGTACCCGCGACGTGAAGATCGTACTTACTTTGGATGGTGCTGTGCATCGAACGCTCCTTCTGGGTACTGGTGCATGGTCGGCGGGCCAATCATACACCATTCTGGTTGGCGTCGCCCTTTGTCAATCGTCGGCCGTGCGGGCTCAATCATCGTCGGCAATCCTGCACAGCGCGATCGTCGGCAATGCGGCACCATTTGCCAAGCCTCCCGCAGTACGAAGAACACCATGCGGCGAACATCGGCGTCGGTGATCGAGGCACCGACCACCTGCGTCTTGGCATCGGCCAAGGGGCTATCGTCCATCAGCCAGAATGCGCTCACGCCACCCGCGAAGGTGACGCGCCAGGTGCGGCCTTCGCGGTCAGTCATCTCGGCGTGGCCGGGGCCATCCGTGCCGTCGTTCCTGATGCTGCGGATCGTGGCCCCGCCCGCGTTGATCATCTCCATCAGGTTTCCAAGATCCATCAGGATGTCGCCGTCGGCCAGCCCATAGCGCTCGCGCCACGCAAGCACGGACTCGCCGTGGGTTGAGTCGGCGACACTCGCACGCATGCGGGCCTGCACCGCAACAAAAGCGGCATGCGCCGCCACAAGCTCGGCGGTGATCGCCTGCTGGGTGGCCTTGGCCGCCTCGACGATGCGGCGCACCTCGTCGGACGTGGTGCCACGGAAGCTGCGGGTGATGATTGGCATGGGGTTCCTCCATCGTTGGAGGGGCCACCGACAACCGGCGGCCCCTGGGCTGAGGGTGAAGGGGCTAGAACAGCGCGAGCTGCTGCCCCGTGCTGGCCGGACGGCTCGGCCCGCTGCGCCAGGGGTGCCCATCGTCGGGCATCTCCTCCGCGCAGAAAGGGGCGGGTGTGGCGTCCATCGCTATGCGTCCTCCAGGATGACGAACAGCCGCCCGTTGTCCAATTCCATGCGGAGCATGCGGGCGGCCAGCCGAACGACTTCCCAGTCCACGAGCGCCTGCGCGAGTCCGCGCATCTGGCGGAGATCGAGGATGGCGTCGAGGCTGGTGTCGTCGGTCGCCTGAATGACGATGCCGAGGATGTCCGTCCCCAGTTCCTCGCTGGGGGGTAGGGCGACACTGCCGTTGACCCACGCCAGATTGATGTGGTGCAGCGCGCACATGGCGCACAGCCCCTCGATTTGGTCGTAGAGCAGACTCCGCGTCCCCTCGTCGGGGATGTGCCAGAGCGGGTCGGCCACGCCGAAGATGATGGTCTGCATGGGGCGAGTCCTTTCTTCTAGTCTTCGTCGCCTTGGTCAGGCTCATCGCCGACAAGCTCATCCACAATCCAACTGTCGGTTCCGACGAAGCTGATAAACACATCGTCCTCGCCGAGGCCGGTGGCAACCTTGGTGGGCTGCCCGTGCTGAAGGTCGAGGCCGCGCTTCTCGCGCAGCTCCGCCGCGTCAGCGGGGTTGACGATGAGGAATGAGCCGCTTTCGAGGATGCCAAGGGCATCCAAGACGGCCCATTGCTCCGGCGTGGGGATGATGATCGTGGACATGGGGGACTCCTTTTGCTCGCTGGCTGTAAACGCAGAAAAACCCGCGAGCTTCGGGGGAAGCGGCGGGCGGGCAGAATCAATCCACCCCTCGGGGGAGGGGCGGGAGGGTGCGCGCCGAAGGGCGCAGTCGTGGTGTGGGTGCGCGGCGTCTGGTGCGCGGCGCGTATCTGGTGAGTGGGGGCGGGGGCGCTTGTGGCCCACGCAGGCAGTAAATCATCGAGGGGCGAACCCCCGGACTCTGTCACCAGATTGTGAACGTCCAGACCGGGCACCGTAGGCGTGGGCCTCGCGTCAGGGGGCGGTCGCTCCGGTGGCCCGAGTGGGCGGGGGAGCGAACGCCGGCTGCCCGCAAGGGGGGCGCATCGGGCGTCCGGGCCGCCTTGTCGGCGGTTAGAGGGAGTATAGCAGAGCCGCCGTACCGGGGGAAGCGGGCCGAGAATCACCACGCCCCGCCAGGACAAGCCCGGCGGGGCGTGTGGAGCCTCGGATGTCAGACTCCCCCGATCCGGGCCAGCAGCGCATCCCGCTCCCTCAACAGCGCTGCCGACACGGCTTCGCCCAGATCCTCAACCTGAAGCTCGAGTGCGACGAGGCGGGCGGCCAAATCGTCGTCGGCACCCAGGGTGCCTGGGGCCACCGCCGGGCGCAGCGCCACCGCCACATTATCGTCAAGCTGGCTCGCGTAGAAGAGCGGCTCCTGCACCAGCGGTGCGCCCCGGTACGCGATGCTGCGCGCGTCGGCGGGGACGCTGGCCCGCAGGTGCGTGAACAGCTCGAAGCCGCCGATGCCCGGCCCCTGGCCTGGTGCCGCACCTTCCA
>CAIWXH010000821.1 GCA_903916565.1 uncultured Oscillochloris sp.
CTAGAGATCGACATGGGCTGCGCCACTGGCGAGTTGGTCTGCGCCCTGGCCGCCGCTCGCCCCGAGGCCAACTACCTGGGGATAGACATCTCCCTGAAGCCGCTCTACCGCGCTGTGGAGGTGGCGGCAAGTCG
The DNA here is from genome assembly GCA_903916565.1 of uncultured Oscillochloris sp. Classification (GTDB taxonomy): domain Bacteria; phylum Chloroflexota; class Chloroflexia; order Chloroflexales; family Chloroflexaceae; genus CAIWXH01. Next base: position 135 of record CAIWXH010000821.1, read on the forward strand.
TGGGCTGTCCAACCTGCGCTTTCTCCAGAGCGACATGCTCATGCTCTACGGACGCATTCCCGCCGGGGCGCTGCGGACAGCCTACGTCCACTTCCCGGCCCCGCTGATGCGCAACCGTCATCGTAAGCAGCGCATGATCTCTCCGACCCTGCTCCAGCACATGCAGCGCGCCCTGGCCCCCAGCGGCACCTTCAGCTTCATCACCGACCACGAGGATCTCTACGCTGAGCTGCTGCGCCTGTTGCCCGTCGCCCCCGGCCTGCGCCTGCGCGACCCCGCTGAGCACGAGATCGCTCTCACCGATCTGCTCAAGTCACACTACCACCGCCGCTGGGAGGACAGGGGTCGCCCCATCCTGCGCGCCGAGCTTGAGCATGTACGTCTGTAGCCCCTCACCCCCTGAGCCTCTCCCTCACGGGGAGAGGGGAGATTCCTCCGCAGCAGGACGCATCCGACTCCCCCTCTCCCGTTCAGGGAGAGGGGGTTGGGGGGTGAGGGCTGACCGGCGACAGAATCGTCATTCAAAACGTATTGGATCTACCATTTATGGATAACCATGTGTTCACAACCAATGACGCACTCTTACGGCTGCCGTTTGACCAGTATGGGCGCTACCGGCTGATCCGCGAGATCCTTGATGCGGCCCGCCCGCTGCTTGGCCCACGGCTGCGTGTGCTCGATGTCGGCGGCCTGGCAGTGACCCGGCGCGGTGAGACGATCCTGCCGGCCCAGCTCTTTCTTCCCGCCGACGATGTAACCGTCCTCGATATGCCAGCCTGCGATCTCCCTGGCTATGTGCGCGGTGATGGCCGGGGCATCGCCTTCGCCGACCGCACGTTCGACATGGTTATCTCGTGCGATACGCTTGAGCATGTTCCTGCGCCGGATCGGGCAGCTTTCTGGGGCGAACTGCTGCGCGTGACTCGCCACGGGGTTATCTTGGCAGCACCCTTCAACGAGCCGCCGACAGTGGCCGCCGAGGCGCTGCTCCAGGGCTATATTCAAGCGGAACTGCGCGTTACCCAGCCCCAGCTTGCCGAGCATAGCCAGTACGGGCTACCAGATCGCGCCCTCACCTCCGGGTTGCTCGATAGCCTTGGGCGTCGCTACCGCACCTACCCGGTCGGCTATGTTCACGCATGGCTGGCGATGATGCTCGCTAAACACACGCGCCTTTTCGCTGATCTTGATCTGCACGACCAGCTCGACCGCTACTATAACCAGTTTCTCGTCGCCGCCGAGCGGCGTGAGCCAAGCTACCGCCATGTTTGGGTGGTGGAGTCCGATGGCCGCAGCGACTGGCTCGACGCGGTGTCCACCGCCGTCGCGCCAACGATCTCCCCAGCGGACACGGACACGGCGGGCTGGCGGGATCTGGCCACCTGGGCGATCCAGCTCCACGGCATGCGGCTGGCGGGCGACCAAGCCGCGCAGATACACGGCCCGTTGGCATCGTTATCCCAGCGCGACGACCAGATTGCGAGGCTTCAGACAGCCCTGGCCCAGCGCGATGCGCAGATCGCCGATTTGGAACGGCGGGCGAACTGGCTTGATGGACAGGCCCGAGCCGCTCGTCTGGCGCTGGAGGCGGTGGAGCATGGCATGGTGATGCGGCTGATGCGTCGGCTGCCCCTGCGCCGACGCCGGTAAGGTGCTATGTCACGCATTCTGATCATCAGCACCGATGTGGTGGGCACGACGATGGCTGGCCCCGGCATCCGCGCCCTGGAGCTTGCGCGTGCGCTTGCGCGTGCGCGCCATACGGTGGTGCTGGCCGTGCCTGGGGCCAGCGATAGCGCCGACGCACTGCTCACCATCACGCCCTATGCCTACGGGCAGCCCGGCGCTTTCACGGCGCTCCTCGCCTGGGCTGAGGTGGTCGTTGGCCAGGGGTTTGTGTTTGAGGCGCACCCTGAGCTACTCGCGAGCGACGTGCCGCTGGCGATTGACATGTACGACCCGCTGATCCTGGAGAGTCTGGATCTCTATGCGGGGGCGGATCGGGCGACACTTGATCAGCAGACGGCGCGCTATCTGCGCCTCACCAATGCGCAACTTCAGCGCGGCGACTTCTTCTTCTGCGCGACCTCTGGCCAGCGCGACTACTGGCTCGGTGCGCTCACTGCTGCGGGTAGGCTGACGCCGGACGTGGTGGCGTCCTCTGACCGCGAGTTGCGCGCACTGATCGATCTGGTGCCGAGCGGGATCGCCGCTACCCCGCCGGAGCGCGGTGCCCCGGTGCTGCGCGGGGTACACCCGGCGATCCCTGGCGACGCGGTGCTGCTGGTCTGGGCAGGCGGGCTGTGGGATTGGTTCGATCCGTTGACGGTGGTGCGGGCCGTCGCCGATCTACGCGAGACATGCCCGCAACTGCGGCTGTGCTTCTTTGCCGGGGCGCGCCCGAACCCGCACGGCCAGCCCTTCCTGACCCGCAATACCGAGCAGGTCAGCGCATTAGCCGCCAACCTCGGGGTTCTCGGTCGCCAGGTGATCATGCTCGACTTCTGGGTTCCCTACGCGGAGCGCGGGCGCTATCTGGCAGAGGCGGACGTGGGCGTCTCGGCGCACCTGCCTGGGATCGAAACGCGCTTTGCCTTTCGCACACGCCTGCTCGACTACCTCTGGGCACGGCTGCCGCTCATCGGCACGGTCGGCGATAGCCTGGGTGAGCTGATCGCGCAGCGCGGGGCTGGCCTGCTCGTGGCTCCTGGCGACCAGACCGGCTGGCGCACGGCCATCTGTCAGCTCTACCACGATACGTCTGCACGTGCTGCGCTTCAGGCTGCCGCCGGTCAGCTTGCTGAACACTTCACCTGGGCCGAGGTTGTACGCCCGCTGGAGACATTCTGCGCAGCGCCGAGGCGAACCGGTCGGCCCCCGGACGATCCTGATCACCATGTAGCCGAACTGGCCGCCGCCCGCGCATCCGCCGCCGAGTCCTCGGACTACGCCCGCCGCCTGGAGCGCGAACTAGCCACCCGCGACGCCCAGATCGCCAGTATGGCCGATCTGCTGGGCCGGATCGAGAACGGGCGCATCATGCGGATCTTGCGCGCACTTAGGCGCGGGTAAAGCTGGGCCAGGACGCACCATCGCGGGCGACTGACGGCGCGCCGTCAGTCGCCCGCGATGGTGCGTCCTGGCCCAGCTTTACCCGCGCCTAAGTGCGCGCAAGATCCGCATGATGCGCCCGTTCTCGATCCGGCCCAGCAGATCGGCCATACTGGCGATCTGGGCGTCGCGGGTGGCTAGTTCGCGCTCCAGGCGGCGGGCGTAGTCCGAGGACTCGGCGGCGGATGCGCGGGCGGCGGCCAGTTCGGCTACATGGTGATCAGGATCGTCCGGGGGCCGACCGGTTCGCCTCGGCGCTGCGCAGAATGTCTCCAGCGGGCGTACAACCTCGGCCCAGGTGAAGTGTTCAGCAAGCTGACCGGCGGCAGCCTGAAGCGCAGCACGTGCAGACGTATCGTGGTAGAGCTGACAGATGGCCGTGCGCCAGCCGGTCTGGTCGCCAGGAGCCACGAGCAGGCCAGCCCCGCGCTGCGCGATCAGCTCACCCAGGCTATCGCCGACCGTGCCGATGAGCGGCAGCCGTGCCCAGAGGTAGTCGAGCAGGCGTGTGCGAAAGGCAAAGCGCGTTTCGATCCCAGGCAGGTGCGCCGAGACGCCCACGTCCGCCTCTGCCAGATAGCGCCCGCGCTCCGCGTAGGGAACCCAGAAGTCGAGCATGATCACCTGGCGACCGAGAACCCCGAGGTTGGCGGCTAATGCGCTGACCTGCTCGGTATTGCGGGTCAGGAAGGGCTGGCCGTGCGGGTTCGGGCGCGCCCCGGCAAAGAAGCACAGCCGCAGTTGCGGGCATGTCTCGCGTAGATCGGCGACGGCCCGCACCACCGTCAACGGATCGAACCAATCCCACAGCCCGCCTGCCCAGACCAGCAGCACCGCGTCGCCAGGGATCGCCGGGTGTACCCCGCGCAGCACCGGGGCACCGCGCTCCGGCGGGGTAGCGGCGATCCCGCTCGGCACCAGATCGATCAGTGCGCGCAACTCGCGGTCAGAGGACGCCACCACGTCCGGCGTCAGCCTACCCGCAGCAGTGAGCGCACCGAGCCAGTAGTCGCGCTGGCCAGAGGTCGCGCAGAAGAAGAAGTCGCCGCGCTGAAGTTGCGCATTGGTGAGGCGCAGATAGCGCGCCGTCTGCTGATCAAGTGTCGCCCGATCCGCCCCCGCATAGAGATCCAGACTCTCCAGGATCAGCGGGTCGTACATGTCAATCGCCAGCGGCACGTCGCTCGCGAGTAGCTCAGGGTGCGCCTCAAACACAAACCCCTGGCCAACGACCACCTCAGCCCAGGCGAGGAGCGCCGTGAAAGCGCCGGGCTGCCCGTAGGCATAGGGCGTGATGGTGAGCAGTGCGTCGGCGCTATCGCTGGCCCCAGGCACGGCCAGCACCACCGTATGGCGCGCACGCGCAAGCGCACGCGCAAGCTCCAGGGCGCGGATGCCGGGGCCAGCCATCGTCGTGCCCACCACATCGGTGCTGATGATCAGAATGCGTGACATAGCACCTTACCGGCGTCGGCGCAGGGGCAGCCGACGCATCAGCCGCATCACCATGCCATGCTCCACCGCCTCCAGCGCCAGACGAGCGGCTCGGGCCTGTCCATCAAGCCAGTTCGCCCGCCGTTCCAAATCGGCGATCTGCGCATCGCGCTGGGCCAGGGCTGTCTGAAGCCTCGCAATCTGGTCGTCGCGCTGGGATAACGATGCCAACGGGCCGTGTATCTGCGCGGCTTGGTCGCCCGCCAGCCGCATGCCGTGGAGCTGGATCGCCCAGGTGGCCAGATCCCGCCAGCCCGCCGTGTCCGTGTCCGCTGGGGAGATCGTTGGCGCGACGGCGGTGGACACCGCGTCGAGCCAGTCGCTGCGGCCATCGGACTCCACCACCCAAACATGGCGGTAGCTTGGCTCACGCCGCTCGGCGGCGACGAGAAACTGGTTATAGTAGCGGTCGAGCTGGTCGTGCAGATCAAGATCAGCGAAAAGGCGCGTGTGTTTAGCGAGCATCATCGCCAGCCATGCGTGAACATAGCCGACCGGGTAGGTGCGGTAGCGACGCCCAAGGCTATCGAGCAACCCGGAGGTGAGGGCGCGATCTGGTAGCCCGTACTGGCTATGCTCGGCAAGCTGGGGCTGGGTAACGCGCAGTTCCGCTTGAATATAGCCCTGGAGCAGCGCCTCGGCGGCCACTGTCGGCGGCTCGTTGAAGGGTGCTGCCAAGATAACCCCGTGGCGAGTCACGCGCAGCAGTTCGCCCCAGAAAGCTGCCCGATCCGGCGCAGGAACATGCTCAAGCGTATCGCACGAGATAACCATGTCGAACGTGCGGTCGGCGAAGGCGATGCCCCGGCCATCACCGCGCACATAGCCAGGGAGATCGCAGGCTGGCATATCGAGGACGGTTACATCGTCGGCGGGAAGAAAGAGCTGGGCCGGCAGGATCGTCTCACCGCGCCGGGTCACTGCCAGGCCGCCGACATCGAGCACACGCAGCCGTGGGCCAAGCAGCGGGCGGGCCGCATCAAGGATCTCGCGGATCAGCCGGTAGCGCCCATACTGGTCAAACGGCAGCCGTAAGAGTGCGTCATTGGTTGTGAACACATGGTTATCCATAAATGGTAGATCCAATACGTTTTGAATGACGATTCTGTCGCCGGTCAGCCCTCACCCCCCAACCCCCTCTCCCTGAACGGGAGAGGGGGAGTCGGATGCGTCCTGCTGCGGAGGAATCTCCCCTCTCCCCGTGAGGGAGAGGCTCAGGGGGTGAGGGGCTACAGACGTACATGCTCAAGCTCGGCGCGCAGGATGGGGCGACCCCTGTCCTCCCAGCGGCGGTGGTAGTGTGACTTGAGCAGATCGGTGAGAGCGATCTCGTGCTCAGCGGGGTCGCGCAGGCGCAGGCCGGGGGCGACGGGCAACAGGCGCAGCAGCTCAGCGTAGAGATCCTCGTGGTCGGTGATGAAGCTGAAGGTGCCGCTGGGGGCCAGGGCGCGCTGCATGTGCTGGAGCAGGGTCGGAGAGATCATGCGCTGCTTACGATGACGGTTGCGCATCAGCGGGGCCGGGAAGTGGACGTAGGCTGTCCGCAGCGCCCCGGCGGGAATGCGTCCGTAGAGCATGAGCATGTCGCTCTGGAGAAAGCGCAGGTTGGACAGCCCACGACTTGCCGCCACCTCCACAGCGCGGTAGAGCGGCTTCAGGGAGATGTCTATCCCCAGGTAGTTGGCCTCGGGGCGAGCGGCGGCCAGGGCGCAGACCAACTCGCCAGTGGCGCAGCCCATGTCGATCTCTAG
>CAIWXH010000822.1 GCA_903916565.1 uncultured Oscillochloris sp.
AAAGAACAACAGGATGCGCGTCTCGGTTTCCTCATCGCAGTCGATCCACGAGACCGGCACCGTCGCCTCGCCGTTGCCGATGGCAAGCTCCACGCGCAGGTGGCCGTTCACGATGCGGTTGGTGCGCCGGTTCACCACGATCTCATCGACGTAGCCGATTTCGGCAATCGCGGCGTTCACCACCTTGCGTTGCTGCATCGGGTGGGTGTAGGAGTTGCGGGGGTGCGGCGTGAGTGCGAGCGGGTTGACCTGCTCGCTCTCGGTGATCAGATTGCGCCAGTCGGTGCTCATGAGATAGTCCCTTCGGGGAGTGTCATCGGTTCAAGTTCGGGCTCATCGCCGGTGACGCGGAACCGGGGATAGGTGTCGGACATACGGATGCACAGCGCGCAGAAGCTGCGCGCCGCGCTGAGGTGGTCGTGTCGGGTGGCGGGGAAGGCCGGGAGGCCGACCTCGTCGCCCTCCAGCGCCGCCGCCAGCGCCTGGATGTAGGCCACGCCGCCCGCGTCGCCACCGAGCGTGCCGTTATTCCAGCTGACGGTGAGGAGCTGCGCGCCGAGGGTGATAAGTGCCGTAATCATAGACTTACCAGAACGCCAAGCCACCACGCGAACATCTGCGGATCTTTCCCTGCGAGGTCGGCGGTGCGGTCGCCCATCGCGCCGCTCATCATCGCGCAGACCTCGGTGTCGCCGTCGCGATAAATTTTCCCGATATAGGGGTCGGCAAATTTGTCGGGCTTCGTGACCTCATCCTGGCCGTAGGCCGAGCTGAACGCGCGGAGCGACTGGAGCGGGCTGCCCGCCGCCCGCTGGTCGCGGTAGGCCGTCGCGGCCTTCCGCAGGCCGGGCACATTGTTCTCAAAATAGTGGCCGAGTTCGTGCGCCATCGTGGTGGCCCAGGCGTTCTTATGAAAATTGATGGTGCGATAGAACGTGTCGTAGTTTGAGCGGCCGTCGTGGTCTTCGGCGATCCGCAGCTGCCCGGATCGGGCCGCCGTGGTCGCCCAATCGCGCGGGAACGCACCGGCCACCTCGGCGACCAGATCCGTGCCACGCGAGTAGCCGCCACGAATCAAATTGAAGTCGCTGGCCTCGGCGAGCGGGCGCACGCGCCCCACCACTTCAAGGGCGGCGCGATGCAGGTGGCGGTTCGCCGCGACCTGCGCGTTCGCCGTCGCCGTCGGCAGATCCTGCCGCCATTTCGTGCCGACGTCCACCAGGGAGCGTTTCCACTCGGCGTTGGTCATGCCTTTGGCAAGCGCCTTCAGTTCGGCGAGGCGGGCCAACGCCGCCGCCGCTTCGGGGTCGAGCCGGGCCTGATCCAGCACCGCCTTGCCGACCGTCTGGTACGCTTCGGGCGTGGCGCGCACCCTGGCCCCCGCCGCGAGGTCACGCAGCACGGCAATCTCCGGCGCAGCGGGCACCGCCGCTGGTGCCGCTGCCGCCGCCGCCTGCGTGCGAATGCGGGCGGTCATCTCTGCCGCCTGGAGCGTGGACAGGTGCGCCGCCGCGTGCTGCGTGGCCGCTGCCAAATCCTGACGCCATTTCGTCGTGGCCGGGAACTCCTTGATCATCTGGTCGCGGTGCATCACGCGATACGACGGCGTCTTGCCGCCGCTAAACTCGACCGAGACCCCGCCCTGTGACCATTCCGTTTTGGCCGGCAGCGGGGCGCTCAGGGTCTCGCGGCTCCCCCCGCCGCCACCTGGGCGGTCAGCGAAGCGCCCGTGGCCGTCGCGGAAGGGATTAAAGCCGCCGTTTTGTCCTGGCATCGGTCGCTCCTTTCCACCACGCACCCGTCGCGGTACTCATGCGATAGTCCCTTCAGGGAGTGTCATCGGTTCAAGTTCGGGCTCGTCGCCGGTGACCGTGATGGTCGGTGGGACATCACTCGCCAGCCCACAGAGCGCGATGAAGCTCCGTGCGCTGGCGAGATGGTTGGTCGTGGTGCCACTGAAGCCGGGCATGCCAAGCTCGCGGCCCTCCCGGATCGCGGCGAGGGCACGCAGATACGCGACGGCGCCGGGGTTACCGGCGAGGGCACCGCGCTCCCAGGTCGTCGTCGCCGCCGTGCCGAGCAGGGTGAGGGTTGCGGTGATCATAGGGTGTGCAGTACTCCCAGAAACCAGTTGTACGCTTCAGGGTCTTTCACCGCGACCTCGTGGTTGTTGGCGGTGTAATCCTCGAAGAGCATAGAAATGAGTTCGGTATCGCCGCTGCCGTAGTGCTTCCCCATGTACGCGTGGACGAACTTGTCTGGCCGGGTCACTTCGTGGTCGCCGTACCCGGCGTTTGCCACCTCGTTGAGCTTCTGGAGCGGCTGGCCCGCGGTTCGCGCCAACAGATACGCTTGAGCCGCATCCTGCATGCCGGGCACATTATTTTCCAGCCAGTGACCAAGCTCGTGCGCGGCCACGCGCCGCCCATCGGTCGCATC
>CAIWXH010000823.1 GCA_903916565.1 uncultured Oscillochloris sp.
CAGCAGGCGAACGCACCAACGGGAGGCCACGTAGTCCCAAACGCTTCGGCAATGGGATAGGGGCTGGGTAGTTCAGCCCGGCAGGATTGCCCTGCCGAACCAGAAGCAAGCGTCATAAAACGCTAGGCTTTTGGATACTATGCGTTGACCCCACAGCGAGGGAGCCGCCCCGCCTTACCGCCGGGGCGTCGTCTCGCCTCGTGGCGTGGTCGGGGCAGCGCTAGATGCACCTGATCAGCTTTCTACGATGGGCGTGCTATACTTTCCCGCAATAGGCACGCAGCCCTCCGTCGGTACGCCTTGGCGTGGGTCGCGTGCGACCGTTGTACGCTACGCCCCCACAGCTTCGCCCCCAGCTTTCCCTTCGGTAAGGCAGTGGAGTGCTGGCTGGGCGTCGCAGGAGCCAGTGTCGCCCCCATGCCCCCACGTAAAGCAGCCACCTCCCCCAAGAACGGCAATGGTGCCAAGCTCGGCTTCGAGGCGACCCTTTGGGCCGCTGCCGACAAGATGCGGAACAATATGGACGCCGCCGAGTACAAGCATATTGTCCTCGGCCTCATCTTCCTCAAGTACATCTCCGACGCTTTTGAGGAGCGCCAGCGCTGGCTGCTGGAGCAGGCCGCCAATCCGCAGAGCGAGTACTTCGTACGCGAGGAGCAGGTGCGCTACCAGATCGCCGAAGACCCTGATGAGTACCGGGCTGAACATATCTTCTGGGTGCCGCCCGAGGCCCGCTGGTCGTACCTTCAGTCACGGGCAAAGGAGCCTGAGATTGGGAAGTTCCTCGATACGGCGATGGAGGCCATTGAGCGCGATAACCCTTCGCTCAAGCGCGTGCTGCCCAAGGATTACGCCCGCCCTGCGCTCGATAAGCAGCGCCTGGGCGAGCTGATTGACCTGATTGGTACCATCGGCCTGGGTGACAAGGAGAATCGCTCTAAGGACGTTCTGGGCCGCGTCTACGAGTATTTCCTGGGCCGCTTCGCCAGCGCTGAGGGCAAGGGCGGCGGTGAGTTCTACACGCCCCGCTGCGTCGTGCAACTGCTGGTCGAGATGCTCGCGCCCTACCAGGGCCGCGTCTTTGACCCTTGCTGCGGCTCTGGTGGGATGTTCGTGCAGAGCGAGAAGTTTGTTGAGGCCCACGGCGGGCGCATCGGCGACCTCAGCGTCTACGGCCAGGAGTCGAACCCGACGACATGGCGTTTGGCGAAGATGAATCTCGCCATTCGTGGCATCGACGGCAACCTTGGCCCTGAGCATGCCGACAGCTTCCACCGTGATCAGCACAAAGACCTGCGCGCCGATTTCATTCTGGCGAATCCGCCCTTCAACATTAGCGACTGGGGCGGTGAGCGGCTGCGCGAGGATGCGCGTTGGGCTTTTGGGGTGCCGCCGGTGGGCAATGCCAACTACGCTTGGGTGCAGCATTTTATCCACCACCTTGCGCCCAAGGGCTTGGCCGGCTTTGTGCTGGCGAACGGCAGCATGTCGAGCAATCAGTCGGGTGA
>CAIWXH010000824.1 GCA_903916565.1 uncultured Oscillochloris sp.
GCCGACCCGCGCCTCGGCACGGCGCTGCCGCAGCCGCTTAGCTTTGAGCCGCCCGCCCCCGGCGCCGGACAGTGGCTCAGCCCGACCCGCTACAGCTTCGCGCCCACGGCTGGCTGGAGCGCCGCGACCACCTACACGCTCACGCTTGCGCCCCAGCTTACCGGCGACGGGCGGGCGCAGCTTGAGCAGCCCTACACGTGGCGCTTCCAGACCGCCGCGACCGTGCTCGCCAACACGCGCCCCTTTGACGGGCAGGCCGACGTGGCCGCCGACGGTGAGATCGAGGTGCGCCTGGCCCGTGATGTGGACGCCGACTCTGCCGCAAAGAATTTCACGCTTGCCACGGCTGACGGCAAGCCGGTGCAGGGCACGCTGCGCGTCGAGCGGGCGAGCTTCTTCTTCAAGCCTGCCGCGCCGCTTCAGCGCGGCACCCGCTACCAGGCCAAGCTCGCCCCCGGCGTCCACGCCGCCAGCGGCACGCCGATCAACCGCCAAGCGCTAAGCTGGCGCTTCGATGTGATTGGCGACCTAGCCGTCACGCAGGCGATTCCGCCCGCCGACGCCAGCGAGGTGCTGACGCGCACCAACCAGATCGCGGTGCATTTCAATCACCCGGTCGTCGCGCTGACCGCGCCGTCTGACCAGGGCAGTCTGCCGACGCCCTTCACGATCAGCCCGCCGGTGCAGGGCGTCGGGCGCTGGCTCGACACCAGCACCTTCGTCCTTTCGCCGACCGTCGCGCTGAACCCGGCCACCGAGTATCGCGTCAGTGTCGCTGCGGGGCTGAAAGACCAGACCGGCGGCGAACTGCGTCAGGCGTTCGGCTGGCGCTTCACCACGATTACGCCCCAGGTGCTTGGCTCGCTGCCCGCCGCCGGTGAGTCCTTCTTCGGCCCGACCGGCACCCTGACGCTCGTCTTTAATCAGCCGATGGATTTGGACAGCCTGCGCGGGGCGATCAGCCTACGCGGGCCGAACGGCACGAGCGTGCCGGGTGCCGTCGCCGTCTCCACCAGCCCCGTCGAGGTGCCCCGCCAGACCCCCGGCGACAACGACTCGCCCATCGCCACTGGGTTCACCGTCACCTTCACGCCCGCTGCGCCGCTTGAGCGCGGCGGCGTCTACACGCTTGAGGTGAGCACGGCGGCGAAAACGGCGCTGGGCAGCGCCACGATGCCCCGCGCCTACAGCGCCAGATTCACCGCCGCGCCGTTGCCGCGCCTGCTCAGCAGCGAGCCCGCCAATGGCGAACAGGATGTCACAAGCAGCCAGGTGCGCCTGATCTTCAGCACGCCAATGAACTGGGACTCGGTCGCGCAGCAGTTGACGCTTGAGCCGAAAGCGACTGAGGTCTACTCGTACACCGACCGCAATGAGTTCTCCCTCAACTTCGACCTGGCCCCGGAAACTGCGTACACGGTTACGCTCGCTGCCGACGCCCGCGACGCTTATGGCGTCACCATTGGACAGCCGACGACGCTGCACTTCCGCACCGCCGCGTACGACCCCTCGCTCTCCCTCGCTGGCAGCAGCCTCGTGATGGCCTACAGCACCTACACGCCCGCCCGCGTCCCGCTCCAAACCATCAACCTCACCAGCATTGACTACACGCTCTATAGTGTCAGTCGCCCGCAGCTCACCGAGTTGCTGGCGCTTACGCAAGACAGCGAGCGCTGGCAGCGCTACACGCCGCCAGCGGGCAGCAAGCTGGCCGAGGCCACGCTGACGCCGAAGGGGCCACGCAACCAGACTGTCCTCACCTTGGCTGACCTGGGCAACCTTGAGGCCGGGGCGTACTTCTTCGAGGCCCACGCTGGCGACTCCATCGAGCGCCAACTCATCGTCGTCAGCCCCACCACGCTCACGGTGAAGCGCAGCGCCAACGAGCTATTTGTCTGGGCGGTTGACCTCGCCACGGGCAAGCCGGTGGCGAATTTGCCCGTGCAAGCCGCGAGCCTCGACGAGAATGGTGCCCTCGACAAGCCGGTTGAACTGGGCCGCACCGCCGTCGACGGCGTGCTTCAGGTGCCCTTCACCGCCGCCACCACCTACAACGCGATCTATCTCTGGTCGGGCGACGGCGCGCCCTTCACGTTCAGCAGCACGGGCTGGAGCGACGGCATCGATCCGTGGAGCTTCTCGCTCTCGGCCAGCCAAGAGCCAGCGGCGCTCGTCGGCAGCCTCAGCACTGACCGGCCCCTCTACCGACCGGGCGAGTTGGTGCATGTGCGCGGCGTGCTGCGCCTCGACAACGACGGGCGCTACAACCTGCCGAAACCGGGCCAGCAGGCCAATCTGACCATCAGCGACCCCGAGAGCAACACGATCTACTCGACCACCGTGGCGCTGAGCGCCTTCGGCACCTTCAGCACCGATCTGCCGCTGGCGGCGGGCGCGGCGACGGGCGGGTATTCGCTCTCGGCCAGCTTCGCCGACAGCCCGAGTCCCTCCAACCTCTACGGGAGTTTCAGCGTCGCCGAATACCGCAAGCCAGCCTTCGAGGTCACCGTCGTGCCCGCCCGCGAGGACGTGCTGCAAGGCGAACGGATTGAGGCGACGGTGACGGCGCACTACTTCACGGGCGGCGTGCTGGCGAATGCGCCGGTTCACTGGCGGCTGCTCGCTGCGCCGCTCTATTTTTCGGCTGAAGCTGCGCCGGGCTACCAGTTCGAGAATCTTGACGACGCCTACGCTTCGTACCGCTGGTTCGATAATGGGGCCTACGCCTCGCAAGACCAAGTGGCGGAGGGCGAAGGCACCACCGACGCGCAGGGCAAGTTCAGCGTGAGCCTGCCGGGCGAGCTTGGCACCGACGGCCACAGCCGCGCCCTGTCCCTTGATGTGGAAGTGACCGACGTAGACGGCCAAATCATCGCTGGGCAGGGCGCACTGCGGCTGCACGCGGGCGCGTTCTACATCGGCCTGCGCCCCGACGGCTACGTGGCCGAAGTCGGCAAGCC
>CAIWXH010000825.1 GCA_903916565.1 uncultured Oscillochloris sp.
GGGGCATCCGAGTTAGCCAGGGCGAGCAGCGCGGCGGCCTCAGCGCTCGGCACCACAGCCCAAGACTGACCACCGTCCGTCGTTCGCATTGCAGCGACCCCGGTGACGATGAGCAGCGAGAGGGCGTCGGCGGCGAGGATCGCACGCACGGCATGCCCATCGCAGACGCGCCCTACGCGCCGCCAGCGACCTGTCCCCCCCGGATCGCTATAGGTCACCAGACCGTCGGTTGTGCCGACGTACACGATCCCAGCTCTAGCCATATACGCTCCCGTCTACTGGCGGTGCGCTTCTGCGATCAGACAGCGGACGCGCAAACAATACCACTCGTGGCCCAAGGCCGTCAATGCTGGGCGCAACTTGGCATGGTGGTTGCCCCGTCGCCCGCCGGGGGGCTAAAGTCCCCGGCTAGATCTTGCGAAGCCTGCCTTCGCAGGCTCCGCAAGGCCGCGCAGGCGGCCTTCGCACCCCGTAGCCCGTGGCTTCCGCCACCGGGCGGGGGCGAAACAACCGCTGTAGGCTTGCGATAGCTACGTCTCGCCGCGCAGATACGCGGCGCACTGCTCGGGGATCGACGGGTTGATCCAGACCCCGCTGCCCAGTTCAAGCCCTGCGCTGCGGCTGAGCCGGGGCACGATGGCGATATACCAGTGAAAGTAGCCGTTCTCAGGCTCTTTGGTCGGAGTCGAGCGAATGATCAGGTTGTAATCGGGGTCGTTGAGGTGGATGTAGAGCCGGAAGAGGACATCGCGCAAGAGTGGTGCCAACTGGATTAGGCTTGGTGGCTCGGTGTGCATAAAGCTCGCGTGGTGCTGGCGCGGCATAATCCAGATATGGAAGGGCGACGAAGAGGCGTAGAGGACAAAGGCGGCGTAATAATCGTTCACGGCGATCAGGCGCTCGTCACGGGTCAGTTCATCGTTGAGCATGGCGCAGAAGACGCACGAGCCGGTGTCATCGAAGAAGCGGCGGGCCTCCCCGATGCGATGCCGAATGTCGCCGGGGACAATCGGCAGGCCGATGATCTGGCTGTGAGTGTGGGGCAGCGAGGCTCCGGCCCGCTCGCCGTGGTTCTTAAAGAAGACGATCTGCTCGATCCGCGAGTCGGTACTGATTTCGCGCCCGCGACTGAGGTACATCTCAAGGATGGCGCGCACCTCTTCGTCCGTCATCAGGGCGAGGGTAGCGTTGTGGAGCGGATGCTCGATCAGCACCTCGTGGTAGCCGATCCCGGTGATGCGCCGCTCGACGCCGTTGAAGGCCCGCGTGATCGTGCCATCGAGGCCCAGGGCCGGGTACTTGTTCCGCACGACGCGGGTGGCCCAAGGGCCTTCGGCGGGGGCGCGGCTGACCTCTAGGTCGAGTTCCTCATTGCCGGGGCAAAAAGGACAGGCCGCGTCGTACTCGGGGCGCTCGTGGGTATGCACCCGGTCAGGGGCCTCGGCGTAGGCGTTGGGACGGCGCGCCCGCTCACTAGCGATGATCACCCACTCACGGGTGGCGAGGTTCTGCCGCAACTCAGCCATGGGCTGTGATCCTGTGCGCGACCACCAATGGCCGCGAGCGTCCGTCCTGGCCGTAGGCCAGCGGGGCAAGAAGATTACCGTCAGCCCATTGTAATTCGGTTGTGGTGCTGTGTGCAAGCGACGTAGCGGGCAAGTTGGGCTGAGGCAACGTCGTGCTGCGAACCCACGCCCGGTGGCTGAAGGATACTGTTGGCGAATCGTATGTGTGCGGGCTCAGGTCACCGGGAGCGGCGACATCCCGGCATGCGGAAACGCTGCGGCAAAGCGGGATGGGCAAATCCTTGCACAGCGGCCGCCGGATCTCCAGCGCCACCGCATATACGCTGCCGCTGAGCGGAGATTCGCCAACAGCATCCTGAAGCCACCGGGCGCGGGGCCGTAGCCCGACATTGCAACCAGCGGCGCCGCTGTGGGTGCTATAATCGCAGCGAACGACCCATAGCAGATGGAAAGGCAGCGCTCGATGGCAGCGGAGAGCAGGGCTGACGCCGTGCAGGCGGATCGTGACTATATCCTCCAGACTTACACTCGGCCCGACTTCGTGATCGAGCGCGGCGCGGGCGTCTATCTCTTCGACACCGAGGGCCGCCGCTATCTCGATTATGTCAGCGGTATCGCCGTCAACGCCCTGGGCTATGGTGACCCCGAGGTTACCCAGACGCTTACGGAGCAGGCCACGAAGCTCATCCACGTCTCGAATCTCTACCACACCGCGCCTGCCAGCGCATTGGCCCGCCTGCTCGTCGCAAGCAGCCCTGGCCTCGACCGGGTCTTTTTCGGCAATAGCGGCACCGAGGTGGTCGAGGGCGCGCTGAAGTTCGCCCGCCGCTACGCTCGCGACCGCTTCGGCGAGGGTAAAACCGCCATCGTCGCCTGCGACGGCTCATTTCACGGGCGCACCATGGGTGCCGTCGCGATCACCGCCCGCGAGAAGTACCGCGAGCCATTTATGCCCGTGATGCCCGGCGCCCGCTTCGCCCGCTTTAACGATGTGGCCTCGCTTGAGGCGGCGATGGGCGACGATGTGTGCGCCGTGGTGCTGGAGCCGGTGCAGGGCGAGGGTGGCCTGATGGTCGCCGAACATTCCTTCTTACGCGCCGCCCGCGAGCTGTGCGACCGTTACGGCGCCCTGCTGATCTTCGACGAGATCCAGTGCGGCGTCGGGCGCACCGGCACGCTCTGGGCGCACGAGCCAAGCGGCGTGCGCCCTGATATGCTGACGGTGGCGAAGCCGTTGGCGGGCGGGCTGCCCATTGGCGCCGTTTTGTTGAGCCAAGCCGTCGCCGACACGATTCATGTGGGCGACCACGGCACGACTTTCGGCGGCAACCCGCTCTCGACCGCTGTCGCCGGGGTGGTCTTCCGCCGCGTCAGCGACCCGGCCTTCCTCGCCCAAGTGCGTGCGGTCGCCAGCTACCTCGACGAGTCGCTCCAGGATCTCGCCGCCGAACTGTCTGGCACCGTGCTTGAACTGCGCGGGCGCGGCTTGATGCGCGGCGTACGTCTGGCTGGCTCCGCCGCCGCAGCCCGCGAGGCCGCGCAGCACCACGGCCTGCTCGTCGCCACCGCTGGCGACGATGTGCTGCGCCTGCTCCCGCCCCTAATCATCGCACCAACTCACGTGGACGAGGCCATCGCTGTGCTACGCCAGGTTCTAAAGTAGTTAAAGAAAGGTACCGTCCATGCCCGTCGTAGCGCTAATTGGCGCCCAGTGGGGCGATGAGGGGAAGGGTCATCTCGTCGATCTGTTAGCGAGCAAAGCCCGTCTGGTGGTGCGCTATGGTGGCGGCAACAACGCCGGCCATACCGTGGTCAACCACCTCGGCACCTTCAAGCTGCATCTGGTGCCCTCGGGCATCTTCGACCCCGCCACCGTCAATGTGATTGGCCCTGGCGTGGTCATCAACCCCGAAGTGTTGTTGGGCGAGATTAAAGAGCTGGAGGAGCGCGGCATCTCGACCGCCAAGCTCTTCATCAGCGAGCGCGCCCACGTGATTATGCCCTACCACATCATGCTCGACCAGCTTCAGGAAGATTCGCGTGGCGAGAGCAAGATCGGCACGACGGGGCGCGGCATCGGCCCGGCCTACGCCGATAAGATGAGCCGCACCGGCATCCGCATAGCCGACCTGCTGCACGAAGAGACGCTGCTGACCCGGCTGCGCGTGGTGCTTGAGGAGAAAAACCGCGTCCTGACGCGGATCTACAACGCCAAGCCGCTCTCGCTGCACGACACCTACTTGCGCTACCTTGACCTTGGGCATCAGTTGAGTGAGCACATCACCAACGTGCACCCCATCATTCATCGGGCCGTCGAGAAGGATCTGCCCGTCTTGCTTGAGGGCGCGCAGGGCGCGCTGCTCGACGTAGACCATGGCACCTACCCCTACGTGACCTCGTCGCCGCCGGGGGCGGCGGGCGCATGTCAGGGCGCGGGCGTCGGGCCGACGCAGCTCAACTCGGTGGTTGGCGTGCTGAAAGCCTACACCACGCGGGTCGGCGAGGGGCCGTTTCCCAGCGAGATCGAAGGCCCCGAGGCCGCCGTGCTGCGCCAGATTGGCACGCCTTGGGCCGAGATCGGCACGACCACCGGGCGCCTGCGTCGGGTCGGCTGGTTCGACGCCGTGATGGCGCGCTACGCCGCCCAGATTAACGGCATCGACACCTTGGCGATCACCAAGCTCGATGTCCTCGACACGCTGCCATCGATCAAAATCTGCACCGCCTACCGGCTCCACGAAACCCAGCCCGAGTACCCGCCCGCCACCGTCGCGGTACTCAGCCAGGTCGAGCCGATCTACGAAGAGATGCCCGGCTGGCAGACCCCGACCACCGGCGTGCGGCGCTTCCAGGATCTGCCTGACGCCGCCCAGGCGTATGTCGCTCGCCTCTGCCAGTTGGTCGGCGCCCGCCTCGGCATCGTCTCGGTCGGCCCAGGGCGCGACCAGACGATTATCGTCAGCGAGGTGTTGTAGGGGCCAGGACGACGCTGAGTCGTGAAGGGGCGGCACAAGCGCCGCCCCTTCACGACTCAGACAAGGTTCGTGGATGCTTTACAGTTTGGGCGCACGCAGGGCGTGCTAATGCGCTCGGCCTGAAACCTGAAACCTGGTACCTGAGACCTTGTCTTACTGCACCAACTTCTGCTGCAACTCCATGTTTGACGGCTCGACCAAAATCGCGCCATCAGGGAAGACGATGGTGGGCACGCTGCGTCTGCCGTGGTTAAGCTGCACGACATACGCCGCCGCCGCCTCGTCATTCTCAATGTTAATATAGGTGAACGGCACCTTGTTCAGTTCGAAAACCCGCTGGGCGCGGTGGCAGTCGGGGCACCAGTTGGTGCCGTACATAATGATCGCAGAGTCGCTGGTCATGGTTTTCCTCATACACTTATCGGCTGCTTGAACTTTATTATACCGAAGTGAAGGGCAAGCAGGCTTCACACAACCCTATCTCAACCCATTGCGCCCGCTTTGTCCAGGGCAAACGGTTTGACAGCTACTTTCGGCCTATGCTACCATAGCCGACACTGCTGAGAGCCGTTTCAACATAATTCCGTAGGCGACCGGTGCCGTGCGCGACGTTGCTCGTGGGCGGTCGCCGCGCTGACGCCGCACTGCTGTTTTGGGCCTCGCCCAGAGCTGTTGAGGAGCTTGCACATTTTATGAAGTTGCACGAGTACCAGGCCCGCGATCTACTCGCGGCCCACGGCATTCCCGTCACTGGCGGTGGCGTCGCCACCACCCCCGCCGAGGCTCGCGCCATCGCCGCGCAGCTTGGGCGGCCCGTTGTCGTCAAGGCCCAGGTCTTTGTGGGCGGTCGCGGCAAGGCTGGCGGCGTCAAGCTCGCCGACACCCCCGACCAGGCTGAGGCGGTGGCCGGCCAGATCCTCGGCATGTCGATCAAGGGTCTGACAGTCGAGAAGGTGCTGGTGGCTGAGGCGATCACCTACCAGAAGGAGATCTACCTCAGCGCGATCCTCGACCGCGCCAGCAAGCGCGTGGTGATGATCGCCTCGGCTGAGGGCGGCGTCGAGATCGAGGAGGTCGCCAAGACCAACCCCGACGCGATTATTAAGATCCCCGCGCACCCGACCCTCGGACTGCAAGAGTACCAGGCCCGCGAACTCGCCTTCGCCATTGGCCTGACCGACGGCAAGCAGGCCCGCCAGTTCGCCCAGATCGCCACCGCGCTCTACCGTGTCTTCGTCGCCACCGACGCCTCGCTGGCCGAGATCAACCCGCTGGTCATCCGTGATGACGGCAGCCTCCAGGCGCTTGACTCGAAGGTGCTGCTCGATGACAGCGCCCTCTTTCGTCACCCCGACCTCGCGGCGCTGCGCGACTCGTCCGACGAGCCAGAGGCCGAGCGCATTGCGCGTGAGGCTGACCTTACCTTTATTAAGCTCGACGGCTCCATCGGCTGTATGGTCAACGGTGCCGGTTTGGCAATGGCGACGATGGACGTGGTTAAGCTCTACGGCGGCGAGCCAGCCAACTTCCTTGATATTGGCGGCGGCGCGGGCAAAGCGAAGGTGAAGGCGGCCCTTCAGATCATCCTGGCTGACCCCAACGTCAAGGCCGTGATGATCAACATCTTCGGCGGCATCACCCGTGTTGATGAGGTCGCCCGTGGGATCATCGCCGCGCTTGAAGAAGTGCCGACCAGCGTGCCCATGGTGGCCCGTCTCACCGGCACAAACGAGGAGGAAGGCCGTCGCCTCTTGGCCGAGTCAACGCTCATCCCCGCAGCAACGCTGGGCGAAGCGGCCCAGAAGGCGGTTGCGGCGGCTCAGGCCGCTGGCTGATACAGCATCCTGCTACGGCACTTCTGCCCGTGTCGGCCCACGGTTTCTGATCGCGAACAGCGGTTTTTGATCACGAACATCCTGACTGCCTTTCTGGTCGCCACGCTGCGACCACACAGGCAGTCTTCGTGTGTATAAAAAGACGAGACCATGACGAAGCGTGCCCTCATCACTGGGATTACAGGCCAAGACGGTAGCTACCTCGCCGAGTTTTTGCTGAACAAAGGCTACGAGGTGGTCGGGATGGTGCGCCGCACCAGCACCGTCACCTTCGAGCGCATCAAGCCCATTCAGTCCCGCCTCACCTTAGTCACCGGCGACCTCGCCGACGAGATCTCGCTGATCAATATTCTGCGCGAACATCGCCCCAGTGAGGTCTACAATCTCGCGGCGCAGTCGTTTGTCCAGACCTCGTGGTCGCAGCCCGTCTTTACTGGCGAGACGACGGCCATTGGCGTCACCCGCATGCTCGACGCCGTGCGTCTGGTTGACCCGAGCATCCGTTTCTATCAGGCCAGCAGCAGCGAGATGTTCGGCAAAGTCCAGGCGGTGCCCCAGATCGAGACCACGTCCTTCTACCCGCGCAGCCCCTACGGCGTGGCAAAGCTCTACGGCCACTGGATCACCGTCAACTACCGCGAGAGCTACAACATGTTCGCCTGCTCGGGGATTCTGTTTAATCATGAGTGCGTGAGCGAGGTGACCCCGCTGGTGGTGCGCCAAGCGGGGGTCGTTGATGTGGTGACGCCGCCCGAACTGGTGGCGCTGCGGCGTAAGGGGCGGAGCCAGCAGACGTTCGATCTGCCTGACCTAGAGATCTGGGACGGCACCGCCTGGACACCTGTGCGGGCGATTACGGCGACGCGACGGCGCAGCAGTGACCCTGATCATCAAATGCTGTCGCTCCAAACACGGGGCGGTGTCGTGTCAGTCACGGCCCACCACCACATGCTTGACGCCGAACACGAGGTGCGGGTGGCCCGCACGCTTGCGGTGGGCGATCAGTTGGCCCTTGCGCCGACCTTCCCCCCTAGCCCGGCCTGGACGACCCTGACCCCGGAGTTGGCCGAGTTTTTGGGCTTGCTCACCGCCGAGGGCTACGTCGCGGAACAGGGGAAGATCCAGTTTACCAACACCGATCCCGCGTTGCTCAAGCGGGTGGGCGATCTCTGGTCGCGGCTCTTTCTTGGCACCACCAGTGTCCAGGTGACTCCATCCGGGTGGCATGCCGAGCGTGACGTCACGCAACTGCACCTCAACGGCGACC
>CAIWXH010000826.1 GCA_903916565.1 uncultured Oscillochloris sp.
CTGGTACGACGAGGCCCATCACGGTCGTCCCCTGCGCCTGGCCGACATTACCCCCCGTGATGTGCAGCACTGGATGACCCACGCGCAGACCGGCAAAGATGTGGCCCCCGCCACGGCGAACCGGCGCAAGAACAGCCTCCGGCGCCTCTGCGCCTGGGCCATCGCGGCCGGTGACCTCGTGACCGACGAGGCGCGAGTCCCTGCCTATCTGTCTACTTCGGATAGCATTCGGCGATGAAGCGCGTATCCTGGGCGGAGAGTACCTTGTTCTGTGCGAAGGGCTGCCGGTTGCGCGTGAACTCCGCTGGGAAGTAGTAGAGCATGATCGAGGCCGGATCGAAGGCGCTGAACTGCGTCTGTTCCGCCGCGTAGCGCTCGAAGACGTTGGCCCGTGTGCGCGACTCGGGCCAGTAGTTGGGTGGGCCAGAGAGATAGTCAATCACCGCATCCTCGTCCCACTGTATCGCCTGCGCCGGATTCTGGTGCTCGTGGATGAGGCCAAGGGCGTGGCCGAATTCGTGGAGGACGACGGCCTCATCCCGCCAGCCGAAGTTCATCGTTGGCGCATGTGCGGGAAAGACTGCGGTCATAAGCGCGTCGGTGCCGACGGCGGACCACGAGCCGCCCCGGCTAAACGAGATCCGGATCTCAGCATGGGCGTGATCACCGAAATCAAAGTGGATGTTGGCGTGGTCGCACCACTGACGGGCGTAGCGCTCCACGAGCGCATGCGCCTCGGCGGTTCCATCAAGAAAGCGTACCCTTACGGTTCGTCCTGGCTTCCAGAGCTTGCTGCGCTCTGCGGCAGCCTCGAAGGGTGAGGCGTTGGCGGGGTTCTCCGCAATGGCGGTTTCCCTCGCGATGGGGAGGTATTCCGGCGGGATGATCTGCTCGATGCAGAAGGTAATCACGGGCTCGCTCATGATGGCTCCTCCAGTGGTGGTTTATGCGGCGGTGTTCAGCAGCGCGAGTTTCCCGCGTGCCTGGAGTAGACTCAGGATGGCGGAAAACGGTATCCCCTGATTATATCCGGGCTGGTGCATCGCGGCGTAGTTGGGGTCGCCCGCGTGGTGTAGGGCGACCAGATTCCAGTTCGCGTCAAAGCAGGGTGCGCCGGATGATCCCGGCTCTGTATTGGTGCGGTAGCGCACCCGCGTGCCGTTGCGGTTCATCCCAATAATTGCGTCGGTGTCCATCGCGAGTTTGAGTTCTTTGCCGTCAGGGTGCTGGACAATCAGCAGTGGTGTGTGTGCGGCAAAGGGATAAACTTCGCTTGGAAGCGCGATCCAGCCGCGTGGTGTGGATGTGGCACCTGCACGGTCTTGAACGAGTTCGTTGCCCGGCGCACCGGCTACCCGGAGCAGGGCGTAGTCAAGCTGATCAGGGGCGGTCGCCGTACCTTCGTGGGCCGTCAGGTCGAGCGGGCTAGAGGGTGACCAGTCAATCAGCCAGTCGTCCGTGGCGAGCGTGTAGCGGGTACCGACGTGTGGGGTGACTCCGTCATCACGCAGGTGGTAGTCGAAGAGCAGGCTCACGCTCGATGGCGGAGCCTTGCGAGTGATCACCCGCTCGACCACGTGGTAGTTGGTGATCACGATGTCCGGGGTGAGCAAAAAACCGGTTCCATACGCGGTTGTCCCGCCATGAGTGAGCGTGATCCGGCAGATGCAGCGCATGCGGTTGGCGAGCATTGCCATCCAGGGGAGGATGTCAATCATCCCGTTTGACTCACGGATCGTGCGCTCAAGCTCGGGGTTGGTCGAGCTATTGGGCGGCAGGATGACGCGCACGCCGTAGGCCAACTCGCTCGCGAGGGTGAGCAGGTTGTCGTGACGCTCGTCGGCGGGGTCGTACTTCTCGGCCAGCACCCACAGCAGCAGGACGAGGGCCGATTCGCCGGCGGTGGTGCGCTTGCCGATCAGGTAGCTGATCAGCAGATCCACGCGACCTTTGCGGTTGTCGGCTTCGGGCAGACCAGCGCGCCAGAGCGCAATGCGTGGGTCGGCGAAGAGGGCGCTGAGCTGGCGGGGGGTGTCGAGTTCATCGCAGCGCCCGATCAGGGCGCGCAGCCGACGGTGTTGGTCGGCGGTTGGCACTGGTGGCGGCATCGGCTGATCCTTTGTTACGGGTGGTGGCGTCGTGGTGTTTAGTTCGGCCAACTGCTGTACAATCTCGGCGAGGCGCTCGTCGGCCTGCTGGATCTGCATGGTAAGCGTGACCTGCATGGCGGGCGAGGCGCTGATCTGCTGAAGCGCGGCGGCGTTGCGGTAGGCGCTGGTGTGCTTCTGCTGGCGCTGGAGTGAGGCGATTACCTCGGCCCGCAGGCCGGTTGCCGTGGCGATAGCGGGCAAGGCGGCGGGCAGTGGGTCGAGGCCCGCCGCTACGGCGAGGTCGTTGATTTGGGTGGTGGTATACGTGTGTTCCAGCGTTAGCGATACATCGTCGGGCTGTTTGGCGCGGGACTCGGCGGTTGCCAGCAGACGCCGTAGATGGGCGGCCAGTAATGCGCGGCGGTGGGCGTCATCGTCATGGGTTGTCATAGACCCTCCTCAAAAAAATTCGCGATTCCGGGCAGAGTAGAGACGCCCCGCCGGGGCGTCTCTACTCTGCCCCTGTCTTAATTATTTACACTTCCTTGTTTCTTCATTGTTCTTCCCTTTCCGCCGTACAGGATTCAGGAGCACAGAAGCCAGAAGCCAGCATTCAGCATCCAGAAGCCTTATTCCAAGAGCGCTCGGGACGAAAAACACCGAAAGGACCAGAGGTCGTCCCTGATGCTCGGGATGAACCTGTCGCGGGCACCGCAGCACAAGTTTGCTAATTCAGCGTTATAATAGCTATATGACAGCAGTACATATGTGTTTTGTGTAAAGTCTTTCCGCGCCTCAGCCAGCTCCGGTTCCTGATAGGGCGTACTTGTCCACTCCATGACATTGCCTGCCAGATCCAGCGCACCACAGGTCGCTGCGCCCAACGGGAAGCAGCCCACCGGCGTCGGTCGTCCGATCCCCGTATCCTTAAAGTTCGCCCGCTCGGCGTCC
Organism: uncultured Oscillochloris sp.; assembly: GCA_903916565.1. GTDB lineage: Bacteria > Chloroflexota > Chloroflexia > Chloroflexales > Chloroflexaceae > CAIWXH01. The sequence goes on from CAIWXH010000826.1 coordinate 3,042, forward strand.
GGTGGCTCATTCCCCCACGGGTAGCGCCGCTCGTCAATCCCGCGTGCCGCTCGCTGCCACTCTAACCACGTCGGCAACCGGATCACGTTAGCATCCGCCAGCCAACCTGCCGTCTGGCCTTGCACCGTCAGCCATGCGCAATAGGCCGCCGCCTCGTACCAGCTTACGCCGACGACCGGCTGGGTTGGCTGGTTGTAACTGGCGTTCTCCCACAAGCGCGGCAGTGTGATCCGCGTCTCGTTTGACTCAGCGTAGCGTTCACTCCCCGGCTGGAGATAAACCCACCCGTTCTCCGTCCACCAGCGACGTTCCTGGTAGCCTCCGGCCTCAATAAAGCGCCGGTACTCGGTATTTGTCACCGGGTAGCGCCCCATCCGGTAGGCATAGGGCAGCGTCACCTGGCGTACGGCACCCTGGCGATCATCCCCAAACCAGAACGGCCCCGCGTCTATTGCGCACCAGTAGCCGCCCAGTGGCGCGTCGCCCGTCTGCGGGTTCAGCAGGCGCGGGTCGCCCACCTCGCCCAGCAGGGCGGCGGTTTTCAGGCGCAGGGGGAGGGGGCAAGCCATAGCCGATAGCCGATAGCCGATAGCCGATGGGGTGTCTGCGATAGACGGGCGATGACGCATCAACGCCCCGTCTTCAATCATCACGGCGAGGAGGAGTTTGGCCGTCTCGTCACCGGCACGGGCGCGGGGTTCCAGGGCGGCTAGGGCTGCCTCCCATTGGCCGCTGTCCAGCAAATGTTGGGCCGGGTCGGGCGGTGGCTCGGTGGGTAGCGACACCACCCGACGTTTGGGTGTCGGCGGTGCTTCAACCGCCAGCCGCTCCCGTTCGCTCGGGCGCGCCAGTCCGCGCAGTGCCCGTGCCGCCTTCGCCCGCTCCTCGGCATCGTGCAGCGCCGCGCTACCCACGCTGGCCCAGCGCCCCGCCAGCAATCCCGCCAGGGCCGGACGGGCCATCCCCGCCCCCGCGCTCACAAACAGTGCCCGGCTGCCCGCCTGTCCACGCAGCGAGCGGGCCAGCACCCCAATGGCCCCCGCATGATCTGTCCCCGTCTGCGCGTGCAGCAACCAGAGCAGTTCGATCCGTGCGTAGTGTCCGGCCTGCGCCCGCACCTGTGCGCCCACCTGCGTCAGCACCCGCGCCATGTCCGCGCCGCCCTGCCCGCGCTGCCGCACCCACGC
>CAIWXH010000827.1 GCA_903916565.1 uncultured Oscillochloris sp.
GGCATGAACCGCGTCGGCGCTGGCGGCAGCGGCGAGAGCGTCTGGGTCGCCTGGTTCATGATTGCCGTGCTCGACCCCTTCGCCGCACTGGTTGAGCGCCGGGGCGACAGCGGGCGGGCCACGCGCTACCGCGCCGAAGCCACCCGGCTGCGCCAGGCCATCGAGGCGCACGCCTGGGACGGCGGCTGGTACCTGCGCGCCTTTTACGACGACGGCACGCCGCTTGGCTCAAGCGCCAGTGTTGAATGCCGGATCGACTCACTCACCCAATCGTGGGCCGTAATCGCCGGTGGCGACGACCCGGCCCGCGCCCGTCAGGGCATGGAGGCGGTGGACGCGCAGCTCGTTGACCACGAGGCGGGACTCATCCGGCTCTTCACCCCGCCGTTCGACCAGAGCGAGCACTACCCCGGCTACATCAAAGGCTACCTCCCCGGCGTACGCGAGAACGGCGGCCAGTACACGCACGCCGCGCTCTGGGTGATCTGGGCCTGGACGCTGCTGGGCGACGGTGAACGTGCCGCTGCGCTGCTGCACCTAATCAGCCCGGTGCGCCACGCCGCCGAGGACTCCGAGCGCTACATGGTGGAGCCATACAGTGTCGCCGCCGATGTCTACACGGCGCCGGGCCACGCGGGCCGGGGCGGCTGGACGTGGTACACCGGCTCGGCGAGCTGGCTCTATCGCCTGGGCGTCGAGCAGTTGCTTGGGCTGCGGCGCGAGGGCGACACGCTGACGCTGACGCCGTGTCTGCCCGCCGCATGGCCGGGGTACGAGGCGACCTACCGGGTCGGCGCAACGACGTACGCCATTCGCGTCGGGCGCGGCGACGGCGCGGGCATCACCCTCGACGGCGCAGTGCTGCCCGACGGGCGCATTCCGCTCGACGGCGCCGGTGGCACGCACGAGGTACGGGTGACGCTCGCCTAACGGGTGCTGACGCACGCGGCGCCGACGAACCAGGCGCGCCGCAGGCCGAGCGCAGCGCTGCGTTTGGCCTGCGGCGCGCCTTGGGTGCGTAACAGCGGCTACAATATGTCGCACGACCGCGTCGGTCGCCGGGGGGCTGAAGCCCCCGGCTCTTAGGTTGACGAAGCCTGCTGAAGCAGGCTTCACGAGGCCGCGCAGGCGGCCTTCGCATCCCGTAGCCCGTGGCCTCAGCCACCGGGCGCGCCTTACGACAAGCTATAGCTTGCGTCAGGCCCATTCTACCGTGCCTACGGGGGCATGGTAGAATAGGACGAGCTTCCGATCCGTGACCTTGGGAGACCCGCACGTCCTATGCCCATCGCCCACCAGGAGCAGGCCCAGCAGACATGCCCCACATGCGGTGCCGACTTCGCGGCATCGGTCTGGCTGATCCTTGATGCCCAAGAGGAGCCAGCGGCGGTCGAGACGCTGCTGCGCGGCGAGCTGAACGTGGCGCGCTGCCCAAGCTGTGGCGCCAGCGAGGCCGCCAAGGCGCCGCTCCTCTTCCACGACGCCCTGGCGCGCTGCGTGATCTTCGCCCCAGCCCCCGACACCGCCGAATACACCTGGGGCGACCAGGCCCGCGAGCTGCACACCCGCTTGCTTGGCGCCATCCCCGAGGAACAGCGCCGCCCCTATCTCGCCGATGTCGCCGTTGCCCAGGATCTCGCCGGGATCGCCCATCGGCTGCGCCGGATCGCCCAGCGACACGGGGGCGCGGGGCGAGCGGGACAGGGCGACAAGGGGACAGGGCGACAAGGGGACAGGGCGACAAGGGGACAGGGCGACAAGGGGCACAGGGACAGCGTTGCGCCTAACGACCAGATGTCGTCGCTCCAACGCGCCGTTACGGCGATGCTTGGTGCCGATACGCCTGGGGAACTTGAGCAGGTGCTGGCGGCGCACCCCGCGCTCCGCAGCCCGTCCATTGACGCGACGTTGGCCGAGTTGGCCCAAGCCGCCGTCGAGCAACGGGCATATACGGTGGCCGACAGCCTGCGCGAAGCACGGGCGCTGCTCGTTCGTATGGGCGTTGTCGCCCCGCCCGTGCCCCCGGCTGAGCCGGTCAGCGAGCGTGCGGTGACGGCCATCCCCGAGGGCACCTTCATGGCGCTGCTGCAAGCCCAAAGCGGTGCCGAGGTTGAGGTCGTCGCGTCGGCCCACCCGCTACTGCTGCGCCCCGAGCTTGACCGCCTGCTCGCCGAACGGGTCGAACTGGCGCTCGACGAGGGCCACGAGCGCTTGGCCCACGCCATTGAGGAACGGCGCGAGGTGCTGGCGCACTTGCGCCAGCTTCACCCCGACGACCCCAGCACCCTCGATGAGGCGGTTGAGGCGCTGCTGAACGTCGAGGGCGAACTGGCCCGCACCGAGGTGATTAACCGCTACCCAATCTTACGTGAGGACGTGGCAGCCCAGGCACTCTGGCAGTTCGCCGCCGAGGCCCGCGCCAGCGGCGACGAGGATCTGGCCCGCTGCGCCATTGAATGCCGCAAGCTGCTCCGTCGAATTCGCGATGGTCTGGCCGATTGACGAGGAACTTTATGCTCAAGCGCACACCGCTCTTCGAGACGCACGTCAGCCTAGGCGCCCGCATGGTCGAGTTCGGCGGCTGGGAGATGCCAGTCCAGTACAGCGGCATCATTGATGAGCACCAGGCGGTGCGCCAGTCTGCTGGCCTCTTCGACATTAGCCACATGGGCCGCTTTATCGTGCGCGGCCCCGATGCCGAGGCGTTTCTTCAGTACGTCGCGACCTGCGATGTCGCCGCCATTCCCTTTGGTCAGGCGACCTACGGCCTGCTCTGTCGGCCTGACGGCACGATTGTTGATGATATTTTCGTCTATCGCCTAGACGACGAGTTTCTCGTCGTCGTCAACGCCTCGAACCTGGATAAAGACTGGGCCTGGCTTGGTGAGCACACCAGCGGCTTCGATATTGAAATCGTGGATCGCTCGGAGCGCTGGGCGACGCTGGCCTTCCAGGGGCCAGCCGCCGAGGCGCTGCTCTCCGCCGCCGAGGACTCATCCACCGATGATTTGGCCGCGCTCCCCTTTCACGGCGTGGCGATGACCACGCTTTTCGGCGTGACCACCCTGATCGCCCGCACCGGCTACACCGGCGAGGACGGCTTCGAGATTTTCTTTGAGGCGCACCACGCGCCGCTGGTGTGGCACCGCCTGCTTGCGCTGGGTGTCCCCGGCAGCGTGAAGCCGTGCGGCCTCGGTGCCCGCGACAGCCTGCGCTTCGAGCCGTGTCTCGCGCTGTATGGTCACGAGTTGAACGACACGATCAACCCCTACGAAGCCCGCCTCGGCTGGGTTGTGAAGCTCGCCAAGGGCGACTTTGTCGGGCGCGAAGCGCTGGCGCAGATCAAGGCCACCGGCCCCACCCGTCGCCTCACCGGCTTCGAGTTGGTTGACCGGGGCGTCGCCCGTGGCGACTACCCCATCCACACGGTCGAAGGCCAGCCCATCGGCTTCGTGACCAGCGGCATGCCCTCGCCGACGTTTGGACGGCCCTTTGGCATGGCCTACGTGCCCACGGCGTTCAGCGTCGAGGGCAGCGCGTTCGATGTGCTTATTCGCGACAAGCCCGTGCGGGCACGCGCCGTGAAGATGCCCTTCTACCAGCCCCAGTATAAGAAGAAGTAGAGCCGCCCCGGTGGGGCGTCTTCAGGATAAGCCGCCCCGGTGGGGCGGCTCCGAAGGATTTTTCATGAGCCTGAACATTCCAGCAGACCTAAAGTACAGCACGTCGGACGAGTGGGTGCGCGTCGAGGGCGATGAACTGGTGATCGGCATCAGCGACTTTGCCCAAGACGCCCTCGGCGACATCGTCTACCTTGAGCTGCCCAAGGTCGGCGATACGCTTGCCCCCGGCGCCGCCTTCGGCGCCATCGAGTCGGTCAAGGCCAGCTCCGACCTGCTCGCGCCCGTCGGCGGCGAGGTTGTCGCCGTGAACAGCGCCCTGGACCACAACCAGGAGCCAATCAACCAAGACCCCTACGGCGCCGGTTGGCTCATTCGCATCCGCCCCGACGGCGCAAGCGAAGAATTGCTCGACGCCGCCGCCTACACGACCTATTGCGAAGGGCGAGCGCACTAGTACACGTCGCCGGAAGTTTGTTGCTGGTGTGAGACAAGGAGACCGGGAGACAAGGAGACAAAGAGATCGCTTCAGGCCACCATCTCCCGGTCTCCTTGTCTCCTTGTCCCACACCAAAGCGGACTTCCGAGAAGCTGTACTAGTTGGGAGGGTGCCCCTCTGGGCTTCACAATGGGCGGGTCACAGGGAGGCGAAGCTCTCCCTGCAAACCCTCCTCTGAGCTTCACAAGAGAGACAGAAAAAATGTCCCATTACATCTCGATCACGGAGGCCGAGCGGGCCGAGATGCTGGCGGCGATTGGGGTTGCCAGCACCGCCGACCTCTTTGGCGATGTGCCTGAAGCGAAGCGCTTCCCGCGCCTGAGCTTGCCCCAGCCCCTTTCGGAGCCAGAGCTGGTGCGCGAGTTGCTGGCGCTGAGCGGCGCAGACGCCCACGCCCACAGCCACAGCATCTTCCTTGGCGCGGGCGCCTACAATCATTTCGTGCCCGCCGCCGTAGACCAGATCCTGCGCCGGGGCGAATTTTTCACCGCCTACACGCCCTACCAGCCCGAGATTAGCCAGGGCACGCTCCAGGCGATCTTCGAGTACCAGAGCCTAATCTGCTCGCTCACCGGCATGGAAATCGCCAACGCCTCGCACTACGACGGCGGCACCGCCATTGCCGAGGCAGCGATTATGGCCCTGACGATGGCACGCGGTCGGCGCAAGATTGTCGTCGCCCGTGGCGTCAACCCGCAGTACCGCGCTGTCCTCCGCACCTATCTCCAAGCGCTTGATGTGACCGTCACCGGCGACGAAACCCCCGACGCCAGCATCGAAGATGCGTTGGCCCTGGTTGATGACCAGACCGCCCTGCTGATCGTCCAAAGCCCCGATTTCCTGGGGCGCCTGCACGATCTGCGCGGCCTCGCCGAGCGGGTGCAGGCCAAGGGCGCGCTCTTCGCGGTGCATTTCGACCCCATCGCCCTGGGCCTCTTCCAGACCCCCGCCGAAGTCGGCGCCGACATCGCCACCGCCGAGGGCCAGCCGCTTGGGATTGGCCTGAACTTCGGTGGCCCCTACCTGGGCATCTTCACCACCAAGCAGAAACACGTCCACAAAATCGCCGGGCGCATCGTCGGCGTGACCAAGGACGTGGACGGCCAGTTGGCCTACGTGCTGACCCTGCGCGCCCGTGAGCAGGACATCCGCCGTGAGCGGGCCACCAGCAACATCTGCACCAACCAGGCGCTGATGGCGCTGGCCGCGACGGTTTATATGAGCCTGATGGGCAAGCAGGGCATGCGGAAGGTGGCCGAGCTGTGCTACCACCGGGCGCACTACGCCGCCGCCGAGATCGCGCAGATCCCCGGCTACAGCGTCTCGGACGCGCCCTTTTTCAAGGAATTTGTCGTGCGCTGCCCGCGCCCGGTGGCCGCACTCAACGCGGCCCTGCGCGAACAGCAGATCGTCGGCGGCTATGATCTGAGCCAGGATGAGCCACAGCTTGGACACGCGATGCTGCTCGCCGTCACCGAAATGAACAGCCGCGCCGAGATTGACCGGCTGGTGGCGACACTTCGCGCCGCAGCGTAGGGGTGACTGGCGGTCTGTCCATTCCCTTGCGTAGAACTGCCGCCGCATTGCCCTCACCCCCCAACCCCCTCTCCCTGAGCGGGAGAGGGGGCGTTGAAAGCGCCCGCTTGTGGACTCCCCTCGCCCCTTGAGGAAGAGGGGCAGGGGGTGAGGGCAAAGGCCAACGCTAGGATTGGGATTGACGGAAAGGTATCATGCCCCTTACCGACGCCCAACTGAGCCGCATCGTCGCCCACGGCTTGCCGGGGGCACGCCTGCTTGGGGCAGAACCCCTGGGCGAGCGCACGCTGCGCCTTGACATGCGCGAGGGGCGACGGGCAGTGCTGCGCCTCGGCGGGCCGTCTGACCCTGGCGCTGGCGACCCGCTCGCCGCCGAAGTTGCCGCGCTGCTGGCCCTACGCGCCGAAATTGACTTGCCGCTGCCCGAACTGCTCGCCCACGACCTGACTGGCGCGGCGGGCGCACCCTATCTGCTCACCAGTTACCTTGAGGGGATGACCCTGCTGGAAGCCGTGCCGACCATGAGCGAGGAACAGCGCTATACCGTCGGGCGTGAGTTTGGCGCACTGCTCGCCCGCGCCCACGGCTACATCACCGCCTACGGTGCCCTCGCTCCCGCCACGCCACCTGCGGTTGAGCGGGAGCCACTGAGCCACGGTGGCGACCAAGACGTGCGCTACCTGCGGGCGCGCCTCGATGACGCCATCGTCGCCGCCCTCGCCGCAGGCGA
>CAIWXH010000828.1 GCA_903916565.1 uncultured Oscillochloris sp.
CATAGTATCACCGTGCTAGAATAGCGAATACGCAATGCTAACTTGACTAGCGGAAATGAGGCTGTCAATGGAAGAATTTAATGCTGTTCGTCAGCAGGTCAGCGCCGCAATCAAGCACCGCAGAGATTCGGGCGAGACGCTTGAGCAGATCGCCGCTGACCTTGGAGTGCATTGGGTTACGGTATGGAAGTGGGAACAGGGTCAAGTACGTGACAGTACATGCGCCCTTGTTCGGCTCATCTCCAGCCCTGTCCCGAATTCCAGCACTCTTGTAGCCGCCTAATTTGCCTATTGACATTGCGAATACGCAATGCTATACTACTCATAGCGAATACGCAATGCAGTAACGCAGACACAGGAGGCCCCCAATGTCCACCACACGCACGACCGTCATCCTGCCCAACCCGCACGCCAGCCGCGAGGATCGCATCGCCATGTGGAAGTCACTGCCCAAGAGCGCACGGCGCAAGCAGATCAAAGCGATGTACGGCAACCGGGCCAGCGCCCGTGGCCTGATGGTCGCCGAGGCGCTACGCACCAGCCGCGCCGATGAGCCCGAGCCAACCCCCAAGCCAACCGCTACCACCTTCACCGAAATCAAGATCGACCGTCTCCAGTATCAGCACATCCGCCTACGGGCAGACAGCACGGTGGGTATCGTCACCCGCGAGAGTATGTCGGGCGTGTGGATTGGGCTGCTGGTTGACGGGCGGTTCCTTCCGCTGGTGAAGTGGGCGCACACCGTAGGGCGCGAGTACCTGCACGCATCGGTAGAAGCGGCGTGTACGCAGGTTCAGGACGCGATCACCTCGCTGACGCCCGCCACCCCCGAGCCGGTTGCCGTCGCGTTCGACTCCGACGCGATGATCGCCGAGGCGCACTACCCTGACGGCTCCCCACGCTGGGAACTGCCCCTGCCAGCCACCAGCGCCTGAAGGATGAGGTCTCCGATGCAGCAGCCAACGACCGAGATCGTCCCCCTTGGCCCGCACACCGACCGGGTGGCGATGTACCTGGATGACGCGCTGGTGGGCTTCGCAGCCAGCCACGCGCATGGCCAGGTCACGCTGGACGCGCTGGTCAAAGAGATCCGCCGACAGACGGAGCCGCTGACCTCGACACCCCGACGTTCGCCACGGCGCTGGCCGAATCGCAAGCCGACGTGGCCAATCCGGGTCGTCGGAGCCGTGGAGGAGCCGCAGTGACCACCACCACCGACCGAACGCCGCTGCGGTCGCCCCCGATCATCAGCGCCGCCGCCTTCGCCGCGCTCGACCTTGTCCAGCGGCGGCGGCACCTGGGCAGCCTGACGGACGCCGAGTACTTGGCTCAGGCCAAGGTGGTGGCAACCGCCCATGGCTACGTGGTGTGGGAACTGCTGACGGCCTGGATCATCACGGACTAACGCCAAAGGGCTGAGGAATGTCCTCAGCCCCCCAATCAGGGGCGGGCCACGATTGACCTCGCACCCGCCCCTGACCCAGAGAGGATACCACCGATGGACGGATTGATTGTTGCCAACGGGATGCTGACCGCCGACGAGTGGTGGGGCGGGACGGCGGTCGCGAAGGCGATCTGGCTGGCCTGCCTGGATGACCGGCAGGTGCGGGCGCAGGCAAGTGTGATCGCAGTCGCACGGTGCATCAGCGTGTCGCTCGTGCTGCTCATCTGGATGTCTATCGGGCTGCTGCCCTCCGAGCGGATGGTGGCCGCATGAGCCGCCGCACCCGCACCATGCGCGCCGACGTGCGCGCCGAGATCGAGGCTCTCTCGGCAGAGATGGTTGAGGATCAGGCGCTCGATCCGAGCGCGGCGCGTGAACTGGCACGGCTGGCCCTGGCCCCGCTGCGGCTGATGGCCCAGGCGTGGGACGCGGCAGCCGAACTGAACCGACCCGTCGCGGCGCAGGCCGCGTAGCTTCACCACCAACGAAAGCAAGGCACGACGATGAGTACCACCACCACCACCATCCACCTGATCTATCAGGGCATCCCGATTGACATCACCGCCGCCGACCTGGGCAACCTGGCCGCGATCAAGGCCGGGCTGATCGAGGCCAAGAAGCTCGGCTTCGAGGGCCAGCCGTTGCGCCCGGCGTTCAGCGGCGGCTTCGGCGGGAAGGGCGGCAAACCGGCCCCGGTCGCGCCCGTCCGCAACACGAAGGGGGATCTCTGCTGCCCCACGCACGTCAGCGAGAAGCGCAGCCGCCTGGAGCGCAAGGAGTGGGCCAGCGGCACCGTCTACGCCTGCGGCTGCAAGGGCGAGGACGGCCAGTGGTGCAAGTACAAGCTGGAGGCGGCGCAGTTCGAGCAGTTCGAGGCGTCGGTGCCGAAGGCGGCGACCTCAGTGGCACCAGCCAGCGCCGCCGAGGCCAAGCAGCGCTTCTTCGCCCGGTTCGGCACGGCCCTGGGCGGCACCACCTGGGCAGACGTTCAGAAGTTCTGGGGCGATGACACTCTGACCGAGCCAACCACCGCCGAGGCGTGGATGGACGAGGCCCGCGAGCTGAAGCGCCAGCTCGACCGACGGGCGGCGTAGCACGAACACGACCGATTGGTAAGGTACACACCCACATCCTACCGGGCAGCGGAGCGGCAACAAGGCCGCGAAGCCGCCCGGTAGGACACCACTAAGGATCCTATGGACACCGCGAACACCGAGCATCGTCTGGCCGAAGTGGCCACCTACATTGCCGAAGCCGCAACCACCGTCGTCTTTGCCCGCTACCTGCACCGCCTCAACCGCACCCACGAGCCGGACTGGACGTGGCTCTCGGTACTGGCGGGCGTGATCATCTCCAGTGCCCCGGCGATCACCCTAGCGCGAGTCGCGCCCGCCTGCTGGCGGCGCTACGAGGGCCGGGTGGTGGTCGGGTTCCTCGTCAGCGGGGCCGTGATTATCCCCTGGCAGGTCTTCCTCGCCGCCCTCGCGTGGGGGCAGCGTCAGGGCTACACGTGGGGCAGCAATGACCAAGCAACGACGATGGAGCGCACGGCAGGAGACGCAACGCGCAGGGACGGAACAGACGGCGAGAGCATCGGTTGACATGCTGGAGTCGGCGACGACCACCCTGGCCCGCGCAGCCACCGTGCTGCGCAGCAACCCCGACCTGGCCGAGCGGCTCATCGCGCAGGCCACCGCGCACGTGAGCCGCGCCCAGGGCGGGCAGGAGCGGATCATCCGGCTGATGCTGGAGGCCGCGCACGGCATCAGCGACGACGAGTAGGTTTCAAGACCCTGGCCCTGGCCCACCAAAGAAAAAGTGGCATTGACCCCCGGCGCACCTTACCAACCTAGGCCCATCGCCCGCGCAGCCCTCCCGCGGCGTGCCTCGGAACTCCTCCAGGGATAGCCGACGCCGTATCACCGCTGGAGATCGCTGCGCGGCCACGATGGGTAGCACATTTCTTACAACACAGTACATCTCACCGGAGAAGGGAGTCGCCTATGACCGTTGACCTACCCCCTACGTGGCGACCGCTCCCGGATGAACTGCTCTTCGACCGAGCCGTACCCGACTCGGCGATACGGCTCTACGCCCTATTGCATTGGTGCAGATGGAAGCGGCGCGACATTAGCGATCTGGCCGACCTCGTTTCGCTCTACCCGGTGCCAGATGGTACCAAGCCACCTGGGCGCAGCACCATCTACCGCTGGATCTATGCCCTAGAGGCCAGCGGTTGGATCACCTTCACGCGCCAACAGGGACAGAAAGGTTTTGGAGCGCGGTTCACGTTGCACTCCAAACCTTTCCCACCAGCGGGAAAGGTTGACGAAACTTGTCCCGCTGGTGGGACAAGTTTGGGTCAACCTTTCCCACCAGCGGGAAAGGTTGACGAAACTTGTCCCGCTGGTGGGACAAGTTTGGGTCAACCTTTCCCACCAGCGGGAAAAGGTTTTCCCACCAGCGGGAAAAGTTCATCAGAAATACCGCGTCCCAATGCGGTAAAAAATGCCCCTCAGACTCCGGATCAGATCTCCGGATCAGATCCGGATCCCACCACCCCCCAAACCCCCACGCCTTCGGCGGGTGGTGGTGGTGGTGAACGGTCAGCCGTAACCGCTCGCCCCGCCGAGCAGCCGTGGACCCAGACGCCACGCACCGAACCCGAAGCCGTGGACCCAGACGCCACGCACCCGACTCGGACACCCCGCCGAGCAAACGAACCGAACGCAGCCACAGCGGAACCTAACCGGCCTTCACCCCCCCCAACCCCCGTTGCGGCCGCCCCCTTCCCCTCCCCGACTCGGACGCCCCGCCGAGCGGAATCAGAGACCCGCGAGAGCACGAAACTGCTCCACGACGCGGGGTTTTATTCCAGCGGCGTGCGCGAATTTAGGCACGAGCCGCCCGATGTCCTGGCCGCCGACATCGCCGAAATGCGCAAAAACGGCACCACACCCGGTGGAATGGTGCTGCACTGGCGGATCTTTCCCCCCGGCACCACCGACTGGGCGGCGGTCGCCCGTACCGCCCGAACCCAACAGGAGGCTCCCCATGACACATCACGACCCCGGCCCGTGGGATCGCGGAACCGGCGAGCTGTCGCCGAAGCAGCCCGGCCCGCGCCGCATCTCACCCCAGGACTTCCACCCGAACCCGACCTCACCGACGAGGAAATCCGACGAATCGAAGACGAGGCCGGGGAGCGATTCCGCCAGCGCACCGCCGCACGGCGCAACGCCTGACCCCACCTGCCCGCGCTGCAAAGGAGCGGGGCACCTCGTCATCGACGCCAAATACGGCGACCCTGCGTTCGGTCGCCTCGTGCGCTGCGGCTGCCTCGCTGCCACGCTGGTGGCGGCACGACAGGCCGCGCAGGCCAGCCGTGCCGCACGGGCCACCGCACGGATGGGGGACGAACTCGGCAAACTCTCCCGCTGCACCTTCGACGGCATCGACCGACAGCGCCCCTTCACCGAACTGGTCTGGCGCGACCAGAACTACTCCATTCCCCACCAGCGCCAGATGCTCATGCGGGCCTGCGGTCTTGCCCGCCAATACGAGCCGTGCGAGAGCCTGTACCTCTACGGCCCGCCGGGAAGCTGCAAAAGCCACCTTGCCGCCGCCATCCTCAACGACCACGCCGCCAAAGGCGTGGAAGGCCGCTACGGCAGTATGCCCGCCATACTCCGCCTGCTCAGGCGAGGTTTTCAGGACGGCACCGCCGACGAGCGCCTCGAAGCGCTCATGGACGCGCCGCTGCTTGTCCTTGACGACCTCGGGACAGAGCATCCCGGCGACTGGGCCGACACGCAACTGTTCGACCTGTTGAGCGTCCGTATCGCCGCCGACCGGGCCACCATCATCACCAGCAACCTCCCCGCCACCGCGCACCTCGACGGGCGAATCGTCAGCCGCCTCCAGGGAGAATTTACCGCCGTGCCGCTCATCCTGAGCGACTACCGCGCCATCCAGGCCGAGCAACGGAGCGTGTGATGACCAACATCGACATTGGAGCGATGCGATAAACAGCGACCGCCAGCGCGCACCTAACGCCCTGGCGGCAGACCACCCACCGAACCGAAAGGAAGCATAGCACGTAAACCACCACCCGCCTAAAGGCGGAGGCTTTGCTCTGGCGCTACCGACGAGTCGGCATCCGAGCAGTACGGCACGTTTACGGGTGCCCTGCCGGGCGAACCCGGCAGCGGGTGCATCGGCCAACGCCTACGACCTTCACCCTTTTACCCGCCGGAGGCTTCCCCGG
>CAIWXH010000829.1 GCA_903916565.1 uncultured Oscillochloris sp.
CCCTCTGCGCTCCTTTGTGGTGCCAGCGCCGTCCTCCCGTCGCTGGCCGCGAAAACGCGCAAAGCGCACGAGAGAAGCGCATGGCTGTTCATATTTTCGTGCCCTCTGCGCTCCTTTGTGGTGCCAGCGCCGTCCTCCCGTTTTCTATGCGCTGGTGCGCCGCTGGGTGAGCAGACGATCCAGCGCCTGGGCAAACTGCTGCCGATCAGCGGCCCCGTAGGCCGCTGGGCCACCCGTGACCACCCCGGCCCAACGCAGTTCCTCTAGCAGATCGCGCACGGCGAGGCGCTCGCCAATCGTGTCGGCGGTATGCACCGCGCCACGGGGGTCAAGCGCCGTCGCGCCGCGTGCCACCACCAAGGCGGCAAGGGGAATATCGGCGGTCACCACGAGATCGCCAGCGCCGACGTGCTGCGCGATGTAGGCATCGGCAACATCGCTGCCCGCAGCGACGTGGACGACGCTGATCAGGGGCGAGGGCGGCACCGTGAGCGGGCGGTTGGCGACCAGACAGACCGCGAGCTGCCAGCGGGCCGAGGCGCGAAACACCAGATCCTTCACCGGACGCGGGCAGGCGTCAGCATCAATCCAAATCAACATTCCCGGTTCCTTAGACAAGGTTCGTGGATACAGTTTGGGCACGCACAAAGCTTACTGATGCGTTCAGCCTGAAACCTGAAACCCGACACCTGAAACCGTATCTTGGCTCAAGCGCAGTCACAGTGCGTGGCACTCGCCGTCCTCACGGGCGCTTCGTGGTGCGCCGCTCACTCGCGATGGCGCTCGCCTCGACGCCCAATTCGCGCTGCACGCTCGCCCCGATCCCTCTGACCCCTTCCGGGTCGTTGGGTGTGCGATGGCGCGGGCGGATCGCCACCACATCGAACGCATCCTCGCTGGGCATAAACTGGCGCCGCCCCGCCCAAGGGGCCGGTGGCGCCCCAATGAAATCGGCGATGACGTAGGCGGCGGCCTCGTAGTTCACCCGCCAGCCGCGATAATCGCGCCATGCGTCGGCCAGCGGCTGCTCAATCAGGATGCCAGCCGTCCGCATATGCTCGATGCCACGGGTGAAGGCTTCAAGCGAGAGCTTAATCGGATCATCAGGGCGCGGATCTTCATTCACTGGCGTCCCGGCGATGCGGGCTAGGCGCTGAAGCGCCACATAGCCCGAGCGCAGACACTGGCGCGCCTCGGGCGGCGCGTGACTTGGCGCCACCGCCAGATAGAGCGCGGCGGCATCAAGCACCGCCAGCAAACTCACCACCCACGACTCAAGCGCATCGGGCGAGCGGAAGCTCATTAGCCAAGGGTAGCTCGCGTGCGACTCGCGAATATCGGCGGCCCAGATTTCCCAGGCGGCGAAGAGTGCGGGCAGCGTCGTCATACCCTGAACAAGCTGGTGGCGAGCGAGCAACTCTGGCCCCCAGGCGGGGACGCCTGCGCGGCTGCTGAGCGCGGTGACGAGGGTTTCGCGGCGGTTGTAGGCGCTGTAAATCGTCGGCAGGTAGCCGACCTGCAGCGCCACAACGATCATCCCCGTCGCCGCCGCCGTGAACTCTAGAAATGTCGGGCCAGGCTGGGGCGTATCGGCCAGCCCCAGCGTGAAGAAGGAGGAGCCAGCGAGGCGCAGGCAGGCGCCGAACGTGGTGTCGAGCAGCGGCCAAAACATCAAGGCGTAGCCGAAGAGAAACAGCGTCATCCAGCTTGCCAGCGCGGCGAGCAGCGCCACCGGGCCAAGCAGGGCCAGGATGCGATCACGGCGCTCGTAGGTCGGCTGAAATGCGGCGAAGCGCAAAAACATGGCGCGGACGGCATGCCAGGTCGCCAGGGTGATGAAGGACTGGTTGAAACGGGGGAGAATGATCGTCGTGATGATGCTACGCCAGGTGACAAGAATGAGCACCAGACCTAACCCGAAGCCGAACCAGCGCATGACCGCATCCAGCATAGTCACTCCTCTAAGCCAAGGTTTCAGGGGTCGGGTTTCAGGTTTCAGGCCGAACGCATCAGCAAGCCCTACGTGTGTCCAAACGGTAAAGCAGCTACGAACCTTGTCTAAGCCAGGTTGACCCTGGATCGCATTGCGCCTGCTGGCTACCGCAGCCCGACAGCCTGGAGGAGTTCGTCGGCCCAGGCGGCGTCAGCGCCAGCGAGCGGCGGCTCCGCCGGTGCCCGGTAGTCGAGGCGTAAGTCGTAGCCGGCCCGCTCGTAGAGGCGGTGCAGCACCTCGCCCAGATTGACCAGCGGCTCGTCATCGCCCCGCAGCAGGGGCAGCGCGAACGTTGGGATGGGCTGGCGAACGCGGAACGGGTGCAGCGCCGCCCGTGGCCGACGGTCGCCGCGACTGACCAGAATGCGATAGTCGCTGGTGCCACCCCAGCCGAACACCGGCATCGGCTCGCCCGCCCGCAGCAGATCGATCTCCACAACATGGGTGCGCGTGCTGAAAATGCCGAGCCGCTTCTCAAGAAACTGCTCACGACCGTCCCCGGCGCGCTTATTGGTCGGCGAGAGGATTTCCAGCACGGTCACCACGCGCTGGTTGTCCGTCGAGCGCACCTCAAGCCACGTCTCGCGCACCTCGTCCCGCAGTGGCACGTCCACCGTCACCACGTCAGTAGCCTCCATGACAGCGACCGCGCCAGTCTCGCTGCGCCACCGCTCGACCACGGCCACATCAGCGCGTCCAGCGAACACGAGGTCGTCCGGGTTCACCAGATAGGTGCGCTCCTCAATCGAGACGAAGTAGCGTGGGCGGAGCAGCGGCGCGAGATAGTCGCGGAACGCCGCGATCAAGCCGTTGTGGACATCGGGCCACAGACTGGCCCGCTCCAGATAGGGGTCCATTCCTGGAAACGGTGTAGGCATCGGGGTCTCCTTCCTGGGCGCTCACGGTCGTGCGTACGCTCCTCTCATCATACCGGGCACGCTGCGCCACCGCAACCGCGAGGACATACCCCGCCAGCGGTTGCTGCGTCATCAGATGCCCGTAGCCCGGTGGCTGAAACCACGGGCGACGCGGTGCGAAGGCCGCCTGCGCGACCTGCTCAACCGACGAAGGGCGGAAGCGTCAGGAAGGTGGGTGGGGTTCACGTCCCCCCGCCGCAACCAGCTTACGCTCAGTGGGGCGGGGGGGGCAGTGCGAACAAGGCGGGGGGATACGAACGTGGTGTGAACTGACAAGGCGTCTGTAGCATGCGCTTCGACGTATCAGTCCACGCATGAGGTGCTTGGGTCAGTCGGCAGCGACGAGGTGGCGCGCATAGTCACGAACACCCTCAAGGCTCGCCTCCATCACCGGCTCACCACGCTGCCAATTGGCGGGACAGACACCGCCGGACTGCTCACTGTACTGCAAGGCGTCGAGGAGCCGGATCACCTCATCAATACTGCGCCCGAGCGACAGATCGTTCACCATGATGCTGCGAACAATCCCTTCCCGATCAATCAGACACACCGCACGCAGCGCAATGGTTGGCTTTTCGAGCAGCACACCATAGTCTCGCGCAATCTGCTTGTCCAGGTCAGAGATCAGCGGGTAGGGCGTCCCGGCAATGCCGCCCTGTTCCCGTGGCATATTCAGCCACGCAAGGTGGGCATGCACGCTGTCAACCGACACCCCCAGGACCGCCGCGTTCCGCTGGCGGAACTCGTCGATCTTATCGGCGAAGGCATAGATTTCGGTCGGACAGACAAAGGTAAAGTCGAGCGGATAGAAGAACAGAATCACATACTGACCACGATAGTCGGCCAGGTTGATTGTGCCAATCTCGCCTCCGGGCAGTGCCGCTTCGGCGCTAAAGGTGGGGGCAGGTTGCTGGATCTGAATCAAGGCCACGGTTCCTCCCTATTCGTTAGGCATGGTTCGGCTTGACCCGTGGCTTCGGTGAGGAAGCTACGGACTCGATGAGCGCGTTCACGCCCTCGATAGGGTTTCTATAGCATAGATTACTGCAAACTGTCAAATTGGGTAGCCAGCGCCGCATGGCGATTGCACCGTCGTGTTGTCGCGCCAGCCCTCACCCCCCAGCCCCCTCTCCCTGAACGGGAGAGGGGGAGCAGAACCCATCCTGCTGCGGAATCTCCCCTCTCCCCGTGAGGGCGAGGGGCAGGGGGTGAGGGGCAAAAAGCGGCTTTGCATCAGCTCGTGCCAGCGCAGCCAAGCCGCCCGGCCCGGCAACAGCCTGCATCGCTACTTCGCCCCGCTCACCGCGAGCATACGACGGACGATCAGCAACTGGGTGAGGGCGAGGGGCAGATTATGCAGCGCTTGGTTGGGGAGACGCACTTGGCCGAGCAGGTTGAGGACGGCTGGCCCAATCCCAGGCAGCCCTGCGCCAATCAGCGTGGCGGCGGCGGCGGCTGACTCAGGCGCGATGGTGGGGTCAATGACGAGTCGGTCAACGCGGTGACCGTCATCGTCGGTGATCGCACGCTCAAGCACAAGGCCGGGGCGCGGGGCGGCGGACAGCGCCTCAAGCGCGGGGGCAAGCGAGTCGTGGTCGCCGTGGCGGCGCAGCAGGAGCTCGGCAGAGATGCCGTCGGGGAGGTTGTGGAAGCGCACGACGAGGTCGGCGAGGGGGCGCTGCACGGCGATAAAGCGGGCGGCGTCACGCTCGCGGGTGGCGCGCAGGGCCAGCACCTCGTCGGGGGTGTACCCGCGCTCACGCACATCCCGCGCCAGCCGCCATGCTTGGCGCATCGGCTGGTCAGGCTCAAGGTAGACCGTCAAATCGAAGAGGCCCGCCAGCGGCGGCGGGGTGAGGGTCAGCATGCCGTAGGCGATCACCAGGCCCGTCGCGGCCACCGCCTCGGGGTCGCCCAGCGTGCCAGTGCGCTGATCATAGCGCGGCTTGCTGATGGTGCCCCCGGCCCGCAGCGTCGCCAGGTGTTCGGCCATGAGGTCGAGATTATTGGCGGCGGGGTCGGCGTGAGTCAGCCCACGCGCGCGCAGATCAGCCCGTGAGTAGCGGTGGTAGTCGTCGAGACTGACTGGGGTGACGCCGTTGTGGCCCAACAGTTGAATCACGCCGCGCACCAGGGTTGATTTGCCCGCGCCGCTTGCGCCGACGAGGCCAAGCATCAATGGTCGTGTTGCTTCCATCTCGTGCGCTGCCCCCGCTATGTACGTGTCTGCCAGTCGGCGAGAAATTGTTCGATGCCCCGGTCGGTAAGCGGGTGGCGCATCGCCTGTTGCAGCACCTTGAACGGACATGAGGCAATATCGGCACCAGCGATGGCGGCCTCAATGATATGGCGCGGGTGGCGAATCGAGGCGGCGAGGATGCTGGTCGTAATGGTGGTGTCCTGCTTGTAGATCGCCACAATCTCGCGGATAAGCTGCGAGCCGTCAACGCCGCTATCGTCAATGCGCCCAACGAACGGACTGATGATGAAGGCACCGGCCAGGGCGGCCATTAGCGCCTGGGTCGCGTTGAAGCAGAGCGTGACGTTGGTGCGGATGCCCTTCCTCGTGAGGTGCGCGACGGCCTTTAGCCCCTCGGTGGTGCTCGGGACTTTGATAATCACGTTTGGGTGCCAAGCGGCGTACTCCAAGCCCTCGCGGATCATGCCTTCGGCGTCAAGTGAGATCGTCTCGGCGCTGATTGGGCCGTCTACCAAGTCCGCAATCGCGCTGATCGTCGTCTTAAAGTCTGCGCCCCGCTCACGGACGATGAGGGTGGGATTGGTCGTTACGCCGCTGATGACGCCCCAGCTTGCGGCTTCGCGGATCTCCTCAAGATTGGCCGTATCCAGATAGAGCTGCATTGCTCACTCCTACTTTATGTCGCCACACCGCCGAACGCTTGCGCCTTCGCGCTGGTGCAGGTAGAAAACGCATTGTAGCATAGACAATCCTACGGCATTGTGAAGCGCCGCCAAGCCGCAGGGCTGCTGCAACGTCCGGTTGCCGCGCTAGCCCTCACCCCCCAGCCCCCTCTCCCTGAACGGGAGAGGGGGAGCCGAACGCATCCTGCTGCGGAATCTCCCCTCTCCCCGTGAGGGCGAGGGGCAGGGGGTGAGGGGTAAAAGGCGACGGTGCATCAACCCTGCGCCAAGCCGCAAAGCTTAACCCTTCTTGCTCTGCGGCTTGGTGCGAGCTTCTTCCGGCTTGGCGGCTTGGCGCGAGCTTCTTCCGGCTTGCCACGCGCCGCCCCCGCCTTGACAGCCCCGCAATTCGTGTTGGGCCGCCTATCATACGCGGCAGTTTATGATAACTGCCCGAACGCACCCCTGTTCGTTATACGTACTCTCAGTACGTTTACTTTGCGAGTAGTCTCCTCTATCGTGATAATACGTACAGAAAGTACGTGTTGTTACTATAGAGGCAGGCAATGACTGACTATCAGTTCGCTCGTTTGCGATTCGCTCAACATCTGCGTACGATACGACAAGAAAAGGGGCTTACACAAGAGAAATTGGCAGAACTCATCGGCAAGACAACAGAACATATTAGCTTTTTGGAGCGTGCTGAGCGATCTCCATCCTTTGAGGTGCTTTTCGACCTTGCCCGCGTACTAGAAGTACCGGTTTCCTCATTTGTTGAGGGCGAGAAGAGTGATGCAACCTTGGAAGAAACTCTCGGCATATCCCCGATCACGTATCCATTACCTGAACCCGTAAGTGACACACCTTCGGTTAAAGAACAACAGAAATCGGATGTCGAGCGGCTCAGTGATGCCTTTCGCGGTATACGCGAAGCACAACAACTCGCTGATGAATATGGCATCAATGATATTCTCCAAGACAACGGCGGCAAAGTCCTCCAGGTGTTAATATTGCTTGGACTACGCATATCCCCTGGGCGCGAAGGAAACGATGCCGTAGACTCTGAAGGCAATGAATACGAACTGAAGACGATCAATCGATCCTTGAACAAGAATGCGGGTGTGACAATACATCATCATCTCACGAAAGATATTATCAATAAATACCGAGCGGTCAAGGCGTGGTATATTGCCATCTATGAGGGTGTTGAGTTAAAAGAAATCTACAAGGTACTCCCACCGCAGTTAGAAGATCTCTTTCAGAAGTGGGAAAGAAAGGTAGATAACGACGGACAGCCGATCAACAACCCCAAAATTCCCATGGCCGTGGTCAAGAAAGGCGAACAAGTCTACCGCTGCGGCCCCCGTCGTATTTGAGCCAGCAAAAATATCAAGAACAACATCTCCCGGATCAGTTAAAAATTCAATAAAGAAGGCCGGTAACTTTTGCGGAAATCGTGCCGGATGCACAGAAATACCAACCGCTTTGCATAACTGAATGTAATGTGAGTTACTTTCCGTGTTCGATATTTGCAATAAGTTAGACGGAATTGCTCCACCATTGTCAATAGCAAAGCCCTTTCCAATATCATGCCC
>CAIWXH010000830.1 GCA_903916565.1 uncultured Oscillochloris sp.
GCAGGCCGAAGAAGACGCCGCCAATCCCTTCAAGACGAAAGGCGAGCACGGCCCCGACGCCGGTAGTGGGGGCGGCGGTGGGAAGGGCGACGGTGGTGGGGGCGGGGGCGGGGGCGGGGGCGACGGCAAGGGCGGCGGTGGGGGCGGGCTGCCCCCGCTCCCCTTCAATATGTCGCCGGGATTCGCCAATTTCATAAAGACCCTTGATGGGTTCAAGGTTCTCGATAGTGTCGAGAGCGGACTAAAACTCGTTAAAGCCTGGAGTGAGATCCAGAGTGCAACTGGAAGCGGTGGCTTAAAGAAAGTCGCTGATCTCCTTGTAAACACAAAGGCCGCTGGTATCCTGACAAAGGTTACCTCCGTGGTTGGTGTGTTTGGCGACATCGTCGGGTTCGCCGCCGAGCTTACCGACAACTGGGAGCGGTTCCGTGGTTCTGACAATGCGCTTGCAAAGATCGCGGTTGGGACTGTGGTAGACTTCGCACTCAGTAAGGGCATTAATAAAGGTGGACAATTGATAGGGGGTGGCATTGGTCTCTTTTTAGGTGGGCCAATGGGCGCTGTGGTCGGTGGATTTGTAGGTGGAATCGCTGCTGATTTCATCGCAAAGCAGATCGACAACAAGTTTCACTACAAGGAAGCGATTGACAAAGGCGTCGATCACGTCGTTGACTGGAGCGTCAACAAGGCGAAAGATGTCGGCCAGCAGATTGCGAAGAATACGAGCAACTTTGTGCAGCAACAGGCCCGCAACGTCGAAGATGGGCTTCGTAATGTGGGCAATGCCATCGGGAACTTCTGTAAGCCACGGTTTGCGTTATTTGGAGGATAAGCGATGAGTAGTCGCACATTGCGCCTGAGCGGCGATGAGCTTGCGTATACGCTCGCCCAATTTGGTCGGCCCGACATCGGCCACGGGGTGCTTCAAGGTATGTCGGATGTGCCACTGGCCGCCGAGGACGCGGTTCAACGTATCCTGGCCGCCGGACACGGCCTGATGGCGCGCCAACTCCTCCAGATTAACGCGGAGGCAACCCCCGTCCTTGCCGACGACCTTCAGTGGATCGCGGGTGTCCTCGTTCAGGCACCCTTTTCGCTGCGCTATAGCCTGACGAACGCCGAGGCCACCTTCAATCTGACCTATCACGCCGCCAATGGGGGCGTGGTCGAGCATGTCGTCGATCAGGGTGTCGTCCACATCTTTACCCAGCACGAACAGCCACGGGCTGCGGTTGATGGTGGCGTGACCTTCTTCCAGATCGCCGGGCTACACAGCGAAATCGGCTCGCAGGGCGAGATCACGAAGGCGCTGCTCGACCAGGCGCAGGAAGAGCAAGAGGTTGCCGCAATCCAAAAAATCCTCGCGCAGGCGACCCTGACCGCGCCGCTCCGTGAGCAGTTTGCCGAGGACTTGGCCCAGACGAGCTACCGGGGCAGCGTGATGCGAGTCGAATATGGCCCCAACGGCGAGCCGGTCGCCGACCGTGGCCTGCTGCTGCTCGGTGGCCCGGCACGGCTCTGGATTCTGAAGCCGAATCAGCGCCCGACTGGCACCGTCCTCACCTTGATCCCCGGTTCCGAGTCGGTCTTCCGGCGCGAAGTGTCAGCCCTGATGAAGTAGTCGGCAGCCGTAAGGTTCGCCGAACTCGCTAGTGTGCCACCTATGAAGATCAGCCGCTTCGCACCGACCCTGTTGCTAGGGTTGGCCCTCGTCACCATGCTCGGCCCTGGGCCTATGCGCGCCCAGGGCACATCGCAGATTCGCGTCATTCACACGGCGACCGAACCACGGGGCGACGGGC
>CAIWXH010000831.1 GCA_903916565.1 uncultured Oscillochloris sp.
CCCCGGCTCTGTAGCTGCGAAGCCTGCCTTCGCAGGCTATCCAGGCCGCGCAGGCGGCCTTCGTACCCGTAGCCGGGGACTTCAGTCCCCCGGCAGGTGCTCAACAACCCCTGTAGGATTGCTATACCACCTATGTGCGAGGAACGGTAGCGGAGCGTGCTCCGCTACCGTTCCTCGCACCTTGTCCGTTCACGGGCCGCTGAGGGATGGTTATCTGGTTCAGCAAGTTCGACTCTTGCAGCGGAGAGGGGCAGGTGCGACTCCTGCCATTGCACCCCAGGAAGGAGCCACGTAATGAAGTATCTTCGCAAGCTCCGGGGCGTCACGCCCCAGGACGAGCCGCTGGTCGGCCAGGTGGCGAACAGCGCTGGCGGCTACAGCTACCCCGTGGACGACTGGACGCGCCTGAGCCGCTTCCTGGTGCTGGGCAACGATGGAGGCAGCTACTACGCCGCCGAGCGCACCCTCACCCGCGAGAACGCGCTGGCGGTCACCCGCTGCATCGCCGCCGACGGTGGCCGCGCCGTCGCCGAGATTGGGGCGGTCAGCGCCGCCGGGCGGGCGCCGCAGAACGACCCGGCGCTGTTCGCCCTGGCGCTGGCCGCGACCGCCGCTGACGGGGAGACCCGCCGCGCTGCGCTGGCGGCGCTGCCGCAGGTGGCGCGTATCGGCACACACCATGCGCTCGCCCGCGACATGTTCCTTAAGCCGGAAGGGGCCAGTGCCCATCGGAGCCTTGCTGTTCTCATCCTCGCTGCGGTCGTGGGGCACAATCGTGCAGGGCACGACGGAGAGCAGTGCGGGCAAACTGGCGTAGGGGATGGTGAGGTGAAAGCGTACGGTCAGGTCATCCACCGCTTCCACGGTGTCAATAAGCGCAACATTGGCTGCAAAGTTCGGCCCAAGGGCCGGGTCTTTGAGTCGCTTGATGCTGTGAACGACATCAGCCGCCGTGAATGGCGTCCCATGGTGAAAGCTCACCCCTTCGCGCAGCTTGAACGTCCAGACCTTCCCCCCTTCACTGGGTTCCCACGCCGTTGCCAAGCGTGGTTGAAGCTTCCACTGGGGATCGAGCCACACCAGTGGCTCGTAGATGTTCAGAATCGTATCCAGATCTTCCAAACTAAAAGCTTGGAGCACACTGCAACTCGAAACCCCGTTGGTAAAGGCGACCCGCAGGGTTCCACCGCGTTGCGGCGCACTGGCGCTGGTTGCTTGGGGCGCGCTCGACGGCGCTGTGGCTGCCGCCGTCGGCTGCTGGGCCGTCGGGGCACCACACGCTACCAAGATCAATGGGGTGGCCGCCCCGCCCATCAAGCGCAGAAATGTCCGTCGGCTCAGTAGGGGCTGGTGGTCGGAATGATCAGCCATAGGGGACTACTCCTTTAGTTGGCGACGACCACATCGTCGTCCGTCGCTGCGAATGCGTGGCGGTGGGTGATAACCGGGCGCATCGCGTTCCCAACGCTCAGAATCAGGCTCACATTGTAGTAAGCTAGCGCGGCCAAAATGCCATAGTGGAGGAAGAAGATGCCCCCGATCAGGACTATATTCGGGATCACCGCGATGCCCAACCCAATGTTCAGGTTAGCGTCAAGCTCGCGTGAAATACGGAAGAGGTAGGGGATCTGGGTCAGGTCGGTGGTCATCAGGATGATTTGCGCCGTGTCGGTCGCCACCGTCGAGGCACCGCGCAGCGAGATCGAGACATCGGCGTGGCACAACGCGATCGAGTCGTTGATCCCATCGCCTACGAAGCAAACCTTCTGCCCGCCTGCCTGGATTCGCTTGACCAGCGCCGCCTTATGCTCGGGCAGCACGCTGGCAAAATAGTGTTCGATGCCCAGATCTTCGGCCATCCGCCGGGTCGGTGCCTCTTGATCCCCCGAGATAATATACACCGTTAAGCCGAGGTGCTTCAGCGCTGCGACCGCCTCGCGTGCCTCCGGGCGGACGGTGGGCACCAGTTCGAGTGCCCCGGCACACGCCCCATCGATCGCCACATAGACTAGCGCGAGGCCCTGGTTGTGGCACGCCGCCTGGACGACCTGCGCCTCGGCGGGCAGCGCCACTGCACTCTGCTGCATAAAGCGCTCGCTCCCGACCAGCACCAGCCGCCCGCCAATCGCCGCCTGAAGCCCGTAGCCTAGCTCGTAGCGCGCATCCTCGATAGGCGGCAACACCAATCCCGCAGCCTGCGCCGCCTCGACAATCGCCCGCGCCAGCGGGTGGCTGAGCCGCTGCTCAATCGCTGCCGCATACGTCAGCAGCGTGGATGGGTCGAGGTCACCCCAGCTATAGACGTGGCTGACGTGGGGCTGATCAATCGTCAGCGTGCCGGTCTTATCAAAGATAACCGCTTGCACATGCGTGAGCGACTCAAGCGCGGCCCCATCTTTGACCAGGATGTTCTGATGGGCCAAAATCTGGAGATAATTGAGCAAGGCTAATGGTGCTCCAACGCGGATGAGATAGCCAGGAGCTGCCCCAAGCGCCGCAATCGCGCCATTCATTCCCACCGTCGCTAATGCCAGCCCCGCCACCGCCAGCGTAGGATAGGTCAACTTGTTGTAGAGTATCTCGCTTCGCGACTCGAGCGATGACTTAAAGCCCGAACTCTGCTGAAGGATCGTGGCGATCCGGGCCGCGCTCGTCTCCTCGCCCGCTCGATTGACTTGAATGACCAGACGTCCGGCTAGCAGAACGGTTGCGG
>CAIWXH010000832.1 GCA_903916565.1 uncultured Oscillochloris sp.
GCAGACACCCGCGCATAGATCGCCACGCGGGTGGGTGCTGTTGCGGTGGGTTCATCCTCGGTGATGATGATTGTCCCCGTGGGAAGTTGGTGCCCGCGAAGCGTGCCCGCCTTAAACCAGCGCCATGCCGTTTCGTAACGAACCCCAACCTTTTGTGCATACTCACTGAGTTTCATGGCACAATTATACCATAAGACGCAACACAACGCAACAAAACGCAATGTTTCTTATGAACGCAAACAATACCAGTTTTGTCGAACGTGATAACCTCAGGTGGCGCACACTGAATCATGGATTGGCCTTGATCGAACATCTGTTCCCCAGGCCAGATGTATCCATCACGTAATATGAGGGACACCACCGACAATTCCTGCTCCGCTTTAATTTGTCACCTATGCGCTTAGCCGAGGAACTCGGCGAGGATGCGGTTGTAAAGATCAGGGCGCTCGATCATCGGCAGGTGCCCACAGCGATCAATCCAGACGAGCCGACTGTTGGGGACGAGCTTCGCCGCCACAGGCGCGCCCCCCGGCGGCATAATGGTGTCCTGGCGCGACCCGATGATCAGGGTCGGCGCGCGGATCTGGCGCAGGGCCTGGTTGATCTCCCGGTCGCCGACGCTGCTCACGCTCGCCAGCGAAGTGCGCTTGTCCATCTTCAGAAAGTCAGTGAAGTTGTCGCGCAGGATCTGGTTGTCATCGGGTAGGCGGTAGAAGAGGCGGGTCGACACGGCGCGGTAGAACATGCGCCGGTCGGCCATCCAGGGTCGGCGCAGGGCCATCCACAGGGGCAGCACTTTGTGTACCTGCAATATGAACCGCCGCTCGGGCTCGTTGCGGAAGGTGCTGAAGCTCGTGAGCACGAGGCGGCGCACCAGATCGGGGTAGTGCGCGGCCACGTAGGCCGCCACGCTGGCCGAGAAGGAGTGCCCGTTAAGATCAAACTGCGCCAGTCCGAGCTGGTCGGCGAAGGCGACCACCGTGTCGACCACGCGATGGATGTTGGCGTAGCCCTCAAGGGGCGGCGAGTCGCCGAAGCCGGGCAGGTCGAGCGCGATCACGTCGCGGGTGGCGCTGAGCGCGGCCAACGTGCCGCGCCAGTGGCGCGATGATCCGCCCCAGCCGTGGATTAGCAGCAGCGGGGGGCCTTCGCCGCAGCGGCGGTAGTAGATCTGCTTCCGACCGACCATCACTTGGGCAAGTGCCGGATCGGCGTCAGGGTATGTGGGGGGCATAGCTACTCCATCGTTAAGGCGGGCCACGTCGCCCTATTGTAGCACTAGCAGCCTGTCGGAGAGACGCCTGAAACCGGAAGGCGGGGGCTCCACTGGTCGGTCTGAAACGCAGCTTCAAAACGGCGAACTACGAAGCGACGCGGGACGTGCAGGTGCGGCTGGGTGACGGCCTGCCGCCCGACCACCTGGCCCGCTTCGTGGTGGACACGCTTGCCCACCTGGATCTGACGGCGGTTTCTGCGCGGTATGGTGCGCGGGGTGGACAACCCTACGCGCCCGAGATTTTTTGGGGCCTGGTGTTCTCTGGCGACGCGACGACCCTTTTCGCTGCATCGCGGGCAACCTGCATCCTGACCACGACACCCCGGCCAGTTTTCGGGCGACCTTCTTGCCCGAGCTGAACGATTTGCTGGCCTAGGTGGCGGGGGCCGTACAATGGGGACGCATCAGCTTGGATGGCTCCACGATCCACGCAGATGCCGCCAAACGCCATGCGGTCAGCGCCAAACGCCTGCGCGAGCAAGAAGCGCAGCGGTGCGCCGAGGTGGAGACGCGGTTTGCCCTGCGTGCCCACGCCGACTAGGTGCCGCCCCCAGACGGGTTGGTCGTCGACCACGAGATCGCTGCGCCAGGAACGCCTGGCCCGGTTGGCGGAAGCGAACGCGGTCTTGGAGGCCCGCACGGCGGCGCGGGATGCCCAGGAAGCAGCCGACGATGCCGCCAAGGTTCAGGAACGGGAGGATCGGGCGCGCCGCAACGGGCGCAAGCCCGGCGGACGCCCACCGAAACTGTCCACGCATGGCCCGTGGGACAAGGATCAGGACAACGTCACCGACCCCGAGTCGCGGATCATGAAGCACCGCACCGACGCGGGCTTCGCGCAGAGCGACCACGTCCAGGTGGCGGTGGATCAGGCGCGCATGGTGATCGTGGGCCGGTCGCACGCGCATCATCCCACCGATCCGCACGAGATCCCACCCACCGTGTCCGCGATCCCCCCCGACCTCGGGCGAGCAGCGGCGGCGGCTATGGATGCGGGCTAGTTCCGTGCGGCCAACGTCGCCTGGTGCGAAGCCCATGGGATCGATCCGTCTATTGCCCCAGGGCACGCCGCCCACCAGGAGGCGCTGGCGGAGCGGTTGGCGGCCCTGCCGCCGCCCCCCCCCGCAGCCGATGCCTCCCCGAAGGTGCAGATGGCGTACACGCTGAAGATGGCGATCGGGGCGGCGATCTATCGGGCGCGCACATGCACGGTGGAGCCGGTGATCGGGATCATCAAGGAGGTATTGGGCTTCCGCAGTTCCTTCCCCGCTACCTTGTGGCGCGCAACCCGTTTGTGCTGCGATTCAGGTGCCCGCCGCGCTCATCGGCGGCGGCTATATTCGTTAGGGGCGCGGGTGCCACCGAGAGTCACTCCGCAGCGACGGGGAGCGCTTCGTATTGGTCGGCAGCCGCCATCCTAACGAAATCCATACGGGCATGGGCCAGTCCCATATCTTTCCCACATGTGTGCTGTGTTAGCGTAGGCACACACTCCCCGCGCCCGTGCGGGGAGCGGGGGTTGTTCTTCATCAGGACGCTCCTCCTGCCGGTTCCCTGCGTGGAAAGAGGCCGGGCGTGGAGACAGCGACTCATACGGTGCGGCCACGGCAGCGCCGTAGAACGTATGAATCGTAACCATGCACGTAGACTACCGCCGCGATGAATGAGATCTTATCCTTTCCCATCAGCGTTGGCGGCGTGCCTGTGCGCGCCGCATGGGTCTGGGGGTGTGCAGGAGATTCGCTCATGTCAACGATAGATCATTCACCCAACGGTACCCAGCCGGATCGGCGGGTGCTAACGGATCCCTCATCCCCGACTGGATCGTAACGCTCATAGGTTAAGCACCTGAACAATCGGTCAAGTTGGCATGAGGAAGCGGTGGAGCCACACGAGCGCGCTGGATCTGCTTGGGGACGGTTGGCCCGGCGGGCGTGCGGGGACGCTTGATGCTTCCGGGTCCGTGCGCCTCGCGGGCCAGATAGGTGACCGCGTCATCCACAAACAACCCTTGGTCTACGGCGGTGACGTGATGGTAGCGGCGGCGAGAGTTCATCTCCACCGAAACCGGTGCGTGCGTCAGCCCAAGCGTATCGGCCACGTCATCACACCGATCCCACAGGATGGCGTAGCACAGAAACGTCGCACAGTCGCATGGGGTGCTGACCCTGGCCGTTACCTGTAGAGACCCCCAACGGGATGATCTGGTCGCGCACATGCGCCCGATTCACCAGCACCTGCTGGATCGTGGCGCACGCCTTCTCGTGCATGCGGGTCACGAACCAACGCTGGGCGTCGGTGATGGCGTCAAACAACCACTAGGCAACGTAGCCCAGATCCACGACAGGAGTACATTTGGCACCAACCGGCGCACCAGGGCGAGCGCTTTGTCGTTGGTGGCAGGGTCATCGGCCCACCACCGCGTGGCCGGTTGGTGGCGCATCAGAATCGCTGGGCGCGGGCACGTGCGTGCGACAGGTATGATCCAGATTCACATGGATCCGGCGGTTTTTCGATTGGGACTCGGCATGATCGCATGCTATGTCAACTTGACAGATGAGTAAAGTGCTTAACCTATGCAGTATACTGGATCACCCCCGAAGCGCTGGCTGTTGATACATCCTCGCAACCCGGCCCGTCTGATCGTGGAGGCATACAGCAAGCCCAGCCTGCCCCTGGGCCTCTTGATGGTGGCGACGGTAGCCCAGCAGCAATTCGCCGTCGATCTGCGCGATGAGCGCATCGGCGATGTGATACCCGAGGATTTCTCGGCCTACGACATCGTGGCGATCACCGCGCGCACGGTCAATGTCACGCGGGCCTATCAGATCGCCGACCAGGCCCTCGCTCAGGGCCGGCGCGTTATCCTGGGCGGTGTCCACCCGACGATGGTGCCAGAGGAGGCCCGCCAGCATGCTAGCGCGGTGGTTGTCGGCGAGATCGAATCGGTGTGGGATGACCTAGCCGCCGATGTGCAGCGCGACACGCTCCAGCCCGTCTATCGGGCCGCGAGTCTGAAGCCGCTGACCGACATCCAGCACGCCGACTTTGCTCTGCTGCACCGGCCCATCCGGCAGGGCAAGTATGCCTTCCGCATCCCGCTGGTCGGCACCAAGGGCTGCCCGGTGGGCTGCTCGTTCTGCTGCACCCCGCAGATCTATGGCAAGGCATACCGCACCCGCACCCCGGA
>CAIWXH010000833.1 GCA_903916565.1 uncultured Oscillochloris sp.
CCCCCTCCCCAGCCCTCCCCCGATGGGGGAGGGAGTCGACTCCTCCCCCCATCGGGGGGAGGTTGGGAGGGGGGCGGTGACTTTTCAGACAGCTTCTCAGTCAGCCCCTCTGACCAGTGCTACAATGTGGAAGTTATCCCTCGTTCTATACCTACTACCTAGATCGGAATATCCTATCGGTGAGGACTCCGAGGTATGGTTTCCTACACTCATCTTGACCGTGAGTTCCTCTTCGATCTACTCGGGAGTGATCTCTGGCGTGAACTGAGCGGCGGATCTCCCCGCACGCTCGCTCATGACACCGCCGTTGTACGACTGCGTGCGGCGCTCGCTGCGATCAGCTCCTACGTGCCTGCCCCCGTCCTGCGTGCCCAACTCCAGCGACCTGCCCCCGGCCAGATCAGCGGGGCCTTTTGGCACGGCTCGATCCTCTTCGCGGATCTGTCCGGCTTCACCGCACTCTCGGGCCAGCTCAGCACGATTGGCAAACAGGGTGCCGAGGAGATCTCGGCGCTGATCACCGCCCTCTTCGGGGCACTGACCGAGGAGATCCACGCTCACGGCGGCAGCCTGCTCAAGTTTGGCGGCGATGCACTGACCGTCTTTTTTGATGCGGACGCCCTTGGCCACGCCCACGCCGCGCTGGCGGCCAGCGCGGCCCTGGCCATGCAGCGGCGGATGGCCGACTTCGCCGCCGTGTCCACGCCGGTCGGCACCTTCTGCCTGCGCCTGCGGATCGGCGTCCACAGCGGCCCGATCTTCGCCGCGCACGTCGGCAGCCCCGAGCATATTGAACTGGTGGTCACGGGCCATCATATCAACCGCGTGGCGACAGCGCAGGAGATCGCATCCCCCGGCGAGGTGGTGATCTCCGACACTACCCTGGCCCAGATGCACACGGCGGTTACGAGTGAGCGGCAGAACGGTTTCTTTCTGCTCACGAGCGCTGCGCCACCGCCCCTCCCAACGACCAGTAGCCTCGCGGCACCAGCCGACGCGCAGGCACCGCTGCCGCAGTTGCTCGATCTGATCGCCGCCCTACGGCCCTACCTGCCCTACGGCCTGCCGCAGCGCTTCCTCAGCGGTGATGCGGCCAGTACCGGCGAGTTTCGTCCGGTCACCACGCTGTTTGCCAACTTCTGGCCCTTCAGCCAGTTCCTCGATCTGCTCGGCGACGATACCGAGACGGCCGCCCTGGTACTGAACGCCTACTACCGCCGCGCCCAGGAGACGATCCACCGCTACGGCGGGATCGTCAACAAGGTCGATATGTACACGCACGGCGATAAGCTGATGGCGCTCTTTGGCGCGCCAGTGGCCCACGAGGACGACCCCGAGCGGGCGCTGTGCGCGGCCCTCGATCTGCGCGAGGCGCTGGTGGAGGCGAATGGTGAGATTGCCCAGTTGATTGCCGATTGGAGATTGCGGATTGCGGATTATGGAACAGACCATCTGCTCTTGTCACAAAAGATCGGCATCAACACCGGGGTGGTTTTTGCGGGCACAGTCGGCGGGGCGATCCGCCACGAGTATACGGTGATGGGGCAGCCGGTGAACCTGGCGGCGCGGCTGATGGGCGTGGCCGCCGAGGGCGCAGTGATCCTCTCGCCGAGTACGCGGCGGGCGGTGGCCCACCGCGCCATCGTCCGTGACCTGCCGCCGGTGCTGCTCAAGGGGGTGATCGATCCGGTGCCGCTGGCCGAGGCTCTGGGCCTGCTGTCGTTTGCCCACACGCTGCGCAATGCCCCCGTTGCGCAAGGGCTGGTCGGGCGCGATAACGAACTGGGTCGCCTGCTCGCCGCCGGGCGGGATGCCATGACCGGCGCGGGGCGGGTGGTTGCCCTGGCAGGCGCGGCGGGCACGGGCAAGACCCGCCTGATTGATGAGGCGCTGCTCCATCTGGGGACGCCGACGACCGTCTACCGCGTCGGGAGCCAGAGCTACATGCAAACAAGCCCCGCCTCGACGCTGCGCGCCCTGCTGCGGGTCTTTTTTGCGCCAGAACTGGCCGCCCTCATCCCCGCCGAGGCCGTCGCACTCCGTCTGGACGACCTCGCCCCCGAGGTGAGCCGCTTCGCGCCGCTGCTCGGCGAGCTGCTGGGTCTGCCAATAGACGAGACGCCGCTCACGGCCGCGCTCACGCCCGAGCAGCGTGTCGAGCGATTGCGCGACCTCGTGTTGGCCCTGCTGCGCGGCGCAGCCATCCGCCACCCGAGCGTTATTGTCCTCGACGACCTGCACTGGGCCGACGCCTTCTCGCTCGATCTGATCGGCTCGCTGGTTGCGGGTCTGGCCGACGTGCCGCTGCTCGTTGCCCTGGGCTACCGCCCTGACCCTGCCTTCGCCGAGCCGTGGCGCGATCTTGCTCACGGCCTGTACATCGAAGTCGGCGAACTCTCGGCCCAGGAGAGCGCCGCGCTGCTGGAGCACCTGCTCGACGATCAACCGCCCCCGGAGTTGCTGGCCCTGCTGGAGAAGACCCAGGGCAACCCGCTCTTTGTCGAAGAACTGGTGCAGAGCCTACGTGAGACGGGCGATCTTGTTCGTGACGAGGGCGGATGGCACCTGCGCCGCTCGCCGGACGCCATGGGTGTTCCGGATCGCGTCGAGGGGCTGATCACGGCCCGCCTCGACCGCCTGGAGGAGCGCGCCCGCGAGACGCTCCAGGTCGCGGCGGTGGTAGGGCAGCGCTTCGCCTACCCGGTGCTGGCCGAGGTGATGGCCCAAGCGGCGGATCTTGCTCGCCAGATCGAACGGCTTGACGGCGCAAGCATGATCGCTCCCGACGTGCCATCGCTCGTAAATACCTACTTCTTCCGCCACGCCCTGATCCGCGATGTGGCCTACGACGCGCTGCTCTTCGCCCGTCGGCGCGAGCTGCACCGGCGGGTGGCCCGGGTGATCGCGCAGTTCGACGACAGCCAGAGCGATGAACTACTGGCGCTGCTGGCTCGCCACTATCTGCTGGCCGAAAGCTGGCCCGAGGCGTTGCTCTACCACCTGCGGGCCGGGCGGTCGGCCCAGCGGCGCTACGCGAACCGCGAGGCGATCACCCTCCTCCGCCAGGCGCTGCGGATCATCGACAGCGGCGTGATCGCCGACCCTGGACACCGAGACGCCACCGAGATCCACGAGCGGCTCGGCTGGCTGCACGTCCTCGGCGGCGCGTATGACGTGGCCCTGGCGCACTATCACCAGGCTCTCGCCCTCACCCCCGCAGAGTCGCTCGCCATCCAGCTCCGTCTGCACCACCACATCGCCCAGATCTACGAGAAGCGCGCCGAGTTCGAGACCGCGTTCGTCTGGATTGATCGCGCCCTGGCGCTCCCCGACGCCGCGCAGAACCCCGCCGCCGTGCGCTGTCTGCTGCTGGGTGCCGGGCTGCACCAGCGCCAGGGGCACTACGCACAGGCGCTGGCATGGGGCGAACGTGCGCTCAAGAGCTGCGAGACCAACGGACTCGCGCACCTCCAGGGCGAGGCCCTGATGCTGCTGGGCGGCACCTATTCGCTCCTGGGCGACTACGCCCGCGCCCACGCGCTAACCACCCGCTGCCTGGAACTGGCCACGCAGAGCGGCGACCTCAACCGGCTGGCCGACGCCCACAATAATCTGGCTCTGATCAACCACGACCTAGGTCACCTTGACGATGCCATGGCCCACTACAGCGCCGGGGCCGAGCTGAAGCGGGCGATTGGCGACATCTACGGCGAGGCGATCATCGCCAACAACCTGGGCGACCTGCTCAAGCTGCGCGGCGACCTGGACGGCGCGGTGGTGCAGTTCCAGCGCGGGCTGGCGATCTTCGAGCGCCTGGGCTCGGCCTACGGCACCGGGGCGCTGCGCATGAACCTGGGGGCCAGCCACCTGCTGCGCGGCGATCTCACCGCCGCCGCCGCCGACCTGGATTGCGCCGCTGAGCTGTTCGAGCGCGCCGGGGCCGAGGATTTTCTGCCCGAACTGACCCGTCACCAGGCCGATCTGGCGTTGCGGCGTGGCGACCTTACCGCCGCCCTTGCCCTGGCCGAGCAGGCCCTGGCCATCGCCATGCGCCTGGATGCCAGCGCGGAAGAGGGCATCTGCCGCCGCGTCCTCGCCGAGATGCTCAGCGCCACCGGCGACCCCACCGCCGCGTGGGAGCAACTCGCCCTGACCCTGGCCATCCTACACGAGTCCGACAACCCCTACGAGATCGCCCGCGCCCTGCTGGCGATGGCCGAACTGGCCCCGGCCATCGGGCGCATCGCCGATGGCCGCGCCGCCCTGGACGAGGCCCTGCCCGCCCTGCGCGCCCTCGGTGCCCGCCGCGAACTTGCCGAGGCGGAGGATCTGTCCGCCCGCTACAATGCGCTAGAACGCCCGTAACCCATCATCTCTTCCCGGCGTCTGGCAGATCCCTTATGAGGAGGGAATTATGCGCCGCACACCACTGCTGCTGTCTGTTGCCATCATCACCGTCCTGATCGCCGTGTTCATGCTCGTCGCCCCACAGCGCGCCTTCGGCGCGGCCTGCACCTGGACGGGAACCACCTCAACGAACTGGGCCGACCCGACG
>CAIWXH010000834.1 GCA_903916565.1 uncultured Oscillochloris sp.
CCGCCAACAAACCCCGTCGCCCCACTGACGCCCAGGAACTCGCCTGCGGCAATTGGCACGCCCTCGCTGCGGTCAATCTTGCCCGCGAAGATCGGCGAGAAGCCATCGAGGTGCCAGTAGACCGTCTCGTAGCCGTTGGGGTGCAGGATGACCACACCGTTGCCACGAAGCGTGCGGGCGTAGGCGACCCCGGCGGCGGCGGCGAGGATGGGTGTGCCGATGGGCTGCGCGGGGAAGGTGAAGTCGTGGCCGTCGTGGCCGTTGTACTGGACGTTGCCTTGGCCCGTGTAGGTGACGACATAATTGTTGCCGTCGTCGCCGCTGTCAACGGTCGGATAGACGTGATCGAAGTACGCTAGATGGACGACGCGGAGGCCCGTCGGCCAAGGTTGCAAGAGCGTGATCGCGGCGGCGTGATTGGGCGGCTCGGGAGTCGCGGCCACCGGGTTGTCGCTGCCTACGCCGCCGTAGCGCATCAGTTCGTTGTTGAAGTAGCGCTGAAAGGCGGCGCTGAAACGCTCGACCGCGACCCGCCACGCGGCGGCAGTGCGCCCTTGGGCCAGGAAGCGCTGCACCGCGACGCCCTCGGGTGCTTGGTCAAGGGTGAGCGTAAGCGTGAGGCCATCGCTAAAGCGCACAACGGGGGGCCGACTGTAGGGGCCAAGACCGGCCCGTAGCTCGCGGCTGGCCCATTCGATCTGAGCGCTGAAGCCATCAGGGCCAGTCGGGCCGAAGGGGTGGCGCAGCGTCTCGTCACTTGGGTGCGGGTCGCTGAGCAACGCGGCGGTGGCTTCAAGCAGGGCCAAGTGAATCTGCGGGCTGACCCCGTAGTAAAGGGCCATACTCTCGATGAGCGTGGCGGCGCTGCGCCCGTCTTCGCTGTAGCCCTTCAAGACGCCTGGTTGTGCATCGAGGAGACTCTGCACGCCAAGGCCGTCAGACCCCTGGGCTGCCGTGGGCGTGACTGGCAGCAGGGCGACGATGAGCGCGATAAGGAGGGTAAGCAGGGTGACACGGCGCAACAGGCTACTCCGGGCTGTTGGGGGGTCTGCGCGAGGATCGTAGCATACCGACATTGGTGAGTCAACGCAGGTAGAATGAGAGTCCGGGCATGAGCAACGTCGCCCGCCCGGTGGCTGAAGCCACGGGCTACGGGTGACGAAGGCCGCCTGCGCGGCCTCGCGGAGCCTGCGAAGGCAGGCTTCGCAGCAGAGAGCCGGGGACTTTAGTCCCCCGGCTACACAACGTGCCTGCCGAGCTTGAACCTGAAGGAGTTGCTGATGCGACGCCAACGAGGCGCTGCCCTTGCGGCAGTGCTGATGTTCATCTTGGCCGCATGCACCGGGCCTGCGCCCGCGCCGACGCCAGTTCCCACGGTGGCACCTCCGCCCACCATAGCCTCAGCGACACAGCCCGCACGCTTGGGGACGTTCTTCTTCTACTGGTACAACTGTCCCGACTACGAGTGTGATGCAACCCAGCTCAGTGTGACGCCGCCGGGCTGGTTAGCGTCCTTGCCGCGTGATCAAGACCCACGCGACGGCACGCACTATTCGTCACTTAACTACGATTGGTTCGAGGGCGAGCTACGCGACATTCGCGCCACCGGCATTGACACGATCTTCCCGGTGAG
>CAIWXH010000835.1 GCA_903916565.1 uncultured Oscillochloris sp.
AGATAACAACTAGAAGTGGTAAAGCAACAACTCGTGAAATATCACACAATTAGCTTTCCACCGCTATCCGACGCCACGAATATATCCTTGCTCATAGAGTGGGCGCATTATGCTGGCATAAGACAAGGTTTCAGGTACCGGGTTTCAGGTTTCAGATTGAACGCATCAGCAAGCCCTGCATGTGCCCAAACGGTAAAGCATCCCCGAACCTTGTCGTACATCCGTGAGGTGTGAAGACAACAGAAACCGGGCCGCAGTTGACTAGGACAGCTTTCTGGAAGTTCCTGTCGGGTTGCGCGGCGATTCTCGTCAGGCACGGAGCGCAGCAGCACGCGGTTCAGTCTTCGTGAACTTCGTGGGCTTCGTGGTACAAAACCTGCCGCGTATTTCTGCCGAGGTGTACTAGCGTGCGGCTGAGACTGGCCTTAGCGCGGGCAGAAGCCGTTTGCTACTGGTTGACGGGGAGGAGAATGGTGAAGGTGCTGCCCTGGCCGGGGGTGCTCTCGACGGTGACACGGCCACTGTGCTGGGTGACGATGTGGGCGCTGATGGCGAGGCCAAGCCCTGTCCCCTGGGCCTTAGTGGTGTAGAACGGCTCGAAGAGGTGGGAGAGGTGTTCGGGGGCGATGCCAACGCCGGTATCAGCAATGTAAATGCCGATCGTGGCGGGCGCTTCGGGGCGGGCTTGAAGCAACTGAGTGGTAACGCGCAGATCGCCGCCGCGCGGCATGGCGTCGCAGGCGTTGAGGATGATGTTGAGGAAGACCTGGCGCAACTGGTCGGCATGCGCGACGGTGGTGGGCAGGTCTGACTCAAGGCTGGCGACGGTGTGGATGTGGCCGTGGCGCAGGTGGGTCTGCACAAGCTCAAGGGTTTCGCGGAGGATGGTGTTGATGCTGGTTGCAGCCAACTCGGCGCGAGTGGGCCGATAGAAGTCGCGCATGCGCGTGATGATGCGCGCAATCCGGCTCAATTCTTGCTGGGCGATGGCGAGGAAGGTTCGCTGCGGTGCCTCGGGGGCGAGATCTTGCTCGACAAGGTAGAGGCTATTTCGGGCGGCATAGAGCGGGTTGTTGATCTCGTGCGCGACTGAGGCCGAAAGCTCGCCGACAGCGGCGAGCTTGGCGCTTTGGAGAAGTTGGGCCTGCACCGTGTTGAGGCGGGCTTGGGCCTCGGCGTGGAGCGACTGGGTGATGGCGAGGTCGCGCTGGAGGGCGGCGGCGCGGGCGCGCTGCAGCACTTCGTCAATCGCTACGGCGGTCAGGTCGGCGAGCGCCTGAATAAAGGGCAGGTCACGGGGGTGATAGAGATGGGCGCTGACGCCGCCATAGAGCACAATCGCGCCGATGCGGGTACTCTCGACGCGCAAGGGCGCAAGCAGGGCGCTGTAGGGCGGCCAGCCCGGTAGGCTCGCCTGAAGCGCGGCCAGTTCGTCCTCGTCAATCTCGGCGAGGGCCAGTTCAAGCTCGGGGCCGACGAGGAGCATGGCCCGTGGGGCGAGGATCGCCATATCGGCAAGCCCCCGCCCCGTGTGCAGTTCGTTGGTCACCGACGAGGCGCGGAGGTCAAGGGTGACACCTTCGCCATCAATGAGGAAGAGGTGCGCGGCGCTGGTGCCAGGGAAGAGGCTGAGCGCCTCGCGAACGACGAGCTGCACAATCGCATTCACGTCACGGCTGATCAGCAGCGCGGCGGAGATTGAGAGGATCGCACTGAGGCGCGCGCTCAGCTCGATGGCGCGGCTCTGTTGCAGCACAGCCTCGCGCTCAACCGCCTCGGCCTGCGCCTCGGCGGCGCGCAGACGCGCCTCTAGTTCGAGGATGTAGGCCCGCTGGTTCGCTTGCTCACCCATCGCATATCTCCGCAAGGTCTGGGGCTAAGCATGGCCGTCGGGCGCTGTGTAGCCGTGTAACATGGCGGTTGCAACGTCGCCTTTCGCCCCTCACCCCCTGCCCCTCTCCCCGTGAGGGAGAGGGGCGATTCCGCAGCAAGATGGATTCGGCTCCCCCTCTCCCGTTCAGGGAGAGGGGGTTGGGGGGGGGAGGGCTGGCGCGGCAGGCGACGTTACAACCGCCATAAAGCCATGTACAGATTGACACTCTAAAGCGTGACACGCTATAATGCCCGCAACGCTCGCCGCCCAATATAGTGCTTTTTGGCACGGAGCGCAAACGTATGACACAGTCTGCGCGCATTCTTGTTGTTGATGACGAGCAGAATATCAGGCTCACGCTCTCGGCACTGCTCAGCCGGGTTGGCCATGTCGTCGCCGTGGCCGCCAGTGGTGAAGAGGCGGTGGCGATGTTTGAGCGCCAGCAGTTCGATCTGATGCTGGTTGATTTGCAGATGCCCGGGATTAATGGCATTCAAGTGGTCGAGGCGTTGCGCCTGCATGACCTCACCACGGTCGTGATTGTGCTTACCGGCCACGGTTCGCTTGAGACCGCCATTGAGGGGATGCACCAGGGCGTTTTCGACTATATGCTGAAGACGAGCGACCCAGGCCAGATCCTTGACCGGGTGGCCTCTGGTCTGGCGGATCGCTCGAAGCGCCAGCGGCAGAATGCGCTGATCACCGCGATTGGGGCCGCCGCCCAAGAGCTAACGGTGAGTGTCCTTTCGGACGAGCCGCCGTCGCTGAACACACCGCTGCCCCCGCTGCCCCCTCCGTCATTCATGCTGGTGCCACATACGTCGTCCCCGGCGTCGAGTGCTGGTGGCGCGTCGCCCATCAATGACCGCCAGGTGACCATCGGTCAGCTCCAGCTTGATACGTGGCACCAGACGGCCATTCTTGGCGGACGCTCGCTGAATCTGACGCCCACCGAGTTTCGCCTGCTGCTCTGCCTGGCCGAACACGCGGGCCAAATGCTCTCGTACACGCAACTAGTGCGCTGCGCTCAGGGCTACGAGGCGAACGATATGGAGGCGGGCGAGCTGATTAAGCCCCACATCCATCACCTGCGCCAGAAGATTGAGCCAGACCCGAGCGCCCCGCGCTATCTGCTGAATGTCCGTGGCAAGGGCTATATTCTGCAAATTGAATAGAGAGTCGCCATGCCTAGCGACGACCTGATCTATTTCAACGGGGTAAACGCGACACGGGGGGTGTACGCACGCGCCCCGCTGACCGCTGGACAACTCGCTGCGCTCATCAAGGGTGACCAACCCAGCGCGGCCCAGATCGAGCCTGACGCAGGCCAGCGGGCCTTGCTGGAAGCGCGCACGACTGGCGCTGGCTCGTTTCGGCCTAAGGAGGGCGTACGCGAGGATAGTCTCGCCGCTACGGGTTGGGCGGTGGTCTTTCCTGCTCAGGCTGACTATAGCGCCGTCCGCGAGGCGCTGACGCCACTGCTGCAGCTGCGCCGGAGCCAGGCGGGTGCCCTGTACCGCGAGTGCTTTGGCCCCACAGGCTACCGACCCGCTGAGACGGCCCGCGATTTCCTCAAGCGCCAAGGGGCCGCGACCAGCGGTGTAGTAGACCCGGTGCGCTTCCCGTACTATGTGCTGCTCGTTGGCTCGCCCGAGGAGATCTCGTTCCGCTTTCAGTACCAGCTTGATGTGCAGTACGCCGTGGGGCGGCTGCATCTGCCGACCCTGGCGGCCTATGATAGCTACGCCCGCAGTGTGCTGGCGGTTGAACAGGGCGCCGTGCGCGTGCCCCGTCGGGCGGTCTTTTTTGCGCCGAGTAACCCCGACGACCGCGCCACCGCCACGAGTTCCAGCCAGCTTGCCGTGCCTCTGGCCGCCAGTATCGCCGCTGAGGAGCGGGCGAAGGATTGGCAGATCGAGACGGTGATTGGCGCAGCGGCCACCAAGTCCCGTCTCAGTGCGCTGTTGGGCGGTGCCGAGACACCCGCGTTGCTCTTCACCGCTAGCCACGGGGCCGAGTTTGACCCCACGGACTCGCGCCAGGTGGCGCATCAGGGTGCGCTGATCTGTCAGGATTGGCCTGGCCCGCAGGCGTGGACACAGCGGGCCTTGACCCCCGATTGCTACTTTGCGGGCGATGATATTGGCGACGATGCGCGGCTGCTGGGCACGGTGGCTTTTCATTTTGCCTGCTTTGGCGCTGGCACGCCGCGCCTCGACGATTTCGCCCATCTGCGGAGCGCACAGGAGCCAATTGCGCCGCATAGCTTTGTCTCTGGGCTTTCACAGCGCTTGCTGGGGCACCCGAAGGGCGGGGCGCTGGCCGTGGTCGGCCACGTCGAGCGCGCCTGGACGTACTCGTTCAGCGAGGGCCAGGGCAATCGCTCGCTGGAGACGTTCGCCAGTTTCTTGCGCCGGGTGCTGCTGGCTGGCGCACCCGTGGGCTGGGCGCTCGAATTCTTCAACGAACGCTACGCTGAACTCGCCACCGGCCTTACCGCGAATATGGAGAGCCTGCGCTACCACGAGGCGGTGGATGACGCGCAGATGAGCGCGCATTGGACGGAGCATAACGACGCCCGCAGCTATGTGGTGCTGGGCGACCCCGCTGTCCGCCTGCCGCTGCCGCAGGGCGTGGCTGCGCCGCAGACCGTGCGGGCGACAATCCCGGAGGTGCGATCTGTGACCGCCTCACCCGCATCCGCTGCGCCTGCCGCTGCGCCGGTTACGGCACCTGCTGACCCCGCGCCCGCGCTGGTCGCTGCGCCAGTTACGCCGACCGCCGCGCCGTTTGGCGGCGTGCCTGCGCCGCTCGCCGCTCCGCCGGTTGCTGCGCCGCATGGGTATGGCCCGCCGCCGTCGGTGGTGATCAACTATAACTATGGGCCACCGCCTAGCCAGCCTGACCCCGTGACCCCACCCGCCGTGACGCCGGTGGATGCCGAGACGAGTTTCGGTCTGCGCGAGTTGCTGAGTGGGAGCGCCGAGGCGGCGGGCGAAACGGTGCAAACCCTCGCCGACACCCTCCGCAGCTTTGCCGAAAAAATGACCGAGACGCTCCAAGCGACCTTGCAGGATGTCGCCGACCTTCAGGTTGCCACTTACGTGGCCGATGACCTCACCACCGTGGATTTTCGCACAGGCGATTTTAGCAACGCCGAGCTGCGGGCCTTCACGCGCATGGAGCTTGGCGGCGATACGCAGGTGCTGGTGCCCCGCTCCGATCTGGGTGTGGACCAGGAGCTGTGGGCCATTCACATGGCGATGGTCGCCCAAGCCCAGACCAACCGGGCCGAGATGTTCAAGGCCATCGCGCAGGTGGCGTCGGGGCTGCTTACCGCAGTCACGAAGTAGGCCCCCGCGCCAATGGCTAGCTTTGAGCTGATTGATGCGTCGGGCGCGGCACCACCGCCAGGGCCATGGGCGACACGCCAGCCGCCCGCTTTGGGCCTCAGCTTTGGGCTACGGCTGGCTGAAACCCCGACGGCGGCACAGGTGTGGCGGGTGGATCTCCCGGCTGACCCGGCGGCAGCGCACGCTGCCTTGGCCGCCGCCGAGGCGGATCTAGGTCGCCACGAGGCGGCCATCGCCAAGGCACCCGAGCGCATCCGCGACTTGGCAGCCTCCGAGGGTGTGGCGAGCTTCTCGCTGCGTGAGGCGCAGCGCGCCCCCGAGCGCCAGCTCCTCGCCCTGGTGAGCGAACTGCGCGGCGTGGCCCGCCCAGCCCCTGAGGCAAATTCCTTCAGCATCACCGCGCCCAAGGAGCTTACTTGGGCCGAAGCCGAGACGCGCTTTCGGGCCTTTATGGCCCAGATTCACGACGCGGTGACCAACTTCGCCGTGGTCGAGACGCTGGTCGAAGGTACGCTGGTGGCTCGCACCAGCGTGAGCTGGACGGGCGATGTGCGCTCGCTGCTGCACGCCACGCTGCCAGCCCGCCACGCGGATCTGCACCAGCGCAGCTTGGGCCTCGCGCTGCGCTCGCGGGCGGCGTTACTCAAGACCTTTGGCACCGTGGTGCGTGGCGCCGCCCTGGTCGCGGTCATGACCAGTTCGCCCGCCGGGGCGATCACGGCGCTGCCGGCGGCGTGGAAGTTTGTCGATCAACTGCTGGACGATCTGCGCGTCCAGCCGCATGTCGGTGCCCCTGGATAGGGTAGGGACGATTGGGCACCCACCAGGGGTGCCCCAACAAGGAGTCAAAGTCATGGCGATCAATCTTGAGGACTCGATCCGTGAGGCGGCGGCGAAGGTGCGTGAATATGTCGAGCAGGCGGCGGTGCTAGAGGTCAGGACGTTCTATCAGCTAACGGGCGCAGAGCCATTGTCGAGCCTTGATGTTGAGCGCCCCGGCGCCTACACCGAGGTGCGGCTCGACGGCGATACCAAGGTAGTGGTGCCAATGCGGAAGGGCCGCGACGAGACGATGGAGCTGGACGAGACGCTGTTCAGCATCCACGAGCGCAATGTGGCGACGGCCACCGCCTACCGCGCTCAGGTGCTCGGTGCGCTGATTGGCCTGCTGCAACGGCGCTAGGGCAGGGTTTCAGGTGCCCGGTCTCAGGTTTCAGTCAGAGCGCATCAAAAAGCCATGCGTGTACCGAAACTGTAAAGCATCCGCGAACTTTGTCTAAGGAGCTTTATGAGCGCGAACCCGGCCATCCCTGCGCGGCTGCGCGAGATTATCGAAGAGTTCCAGACCGGCGACCGCAACGAAAAGCTGGAGCTGATGCTGGACTACGCCGACCGACTGCCGCCGCTGCCCGAGCGGCTGCGCGACCGCG
>CAIWXH010000836.1 GCA_903916565.1 uncultured Oscillochloris sp.
ATTCGCCAGCTTGGCGCCGCCGGTCTTGGGCAGTCGCCGCATGGCGGTTGGACGCGCATCATTGTCGAGAAGCCCTTTGGGCGCGATCTTGAGAGCGCCAGGGCGCTGAATCAGCAGCTCCTGGCGGTCTTCGCTGAGC
Source organism: uncultured Oscillochloris sp. (assembly GCA_903916565.1). Taxonomy (GTDB): domain Bacteria; phylum Chloroflexota; class Chloroflexia; order Chloroflexales; family Chloroflexaceae; genus CAIWXH01. Next base: position 140 of record CAIWXH010000836.1, read on the forward strand.
GTCAGGTCTATCGCATTGATCATTACCTGGGCAAAGAAACCGTCCAGAACCTGTTGGTCTTCCGCTTCGCCAACGGGATCTTCGAGCCGCTGTGGGATCGGCGCTCGGTAGACCACGTGCAGATTACGGTGGCCGAAAGCATCGGCGTCGAGGATCGCGGCGGCTACTACGACAGCTCGGGCGCCCTGCGCGATATGATCCAGAACCACCTGACGCAGTTGCTCTGTCTGGTCGCGATGGAGCCGCCCATCGCCTACGACGCCGACGCCGTGCGCGATGAGAAGCTGAAGGTGCTGCGGGCGATCAAGCCGTTCACCCCAAACGAGGTGGCGCAGTCCACAGTGCGCGGCCAGTACGGCCCCGGCAGTGTCAGCGGGCACCCCATGCGCGGCTACCGCGACGAGCGCGGGGTGGCACCCGGTTCGCAGACCGAGACGTTTGTGGCGCTGAAGCTGTTCATCGAGAGTTGGCGCTGGGCCGGGGTGCCTTTCTATTTACGCAGCGGCAAGGTGTTGCCCCGGCGGGTGAGCGAGATCGCCATTCAGTTCAAGACCGTGCCGACCATGCTCTTTGCCGACACGCCGATGAACGACATCGAGCCGAACGTCCTCTCCATCAAAATCCAGCCCGACGAGGGCATCACCCTGAAGTTCGGCTCGAAGGTGCCAGGGCAGCAGCAGATTCGCCCGGTGACGATGGACTTTCGCTACGGCACCTCGTTTGGCGTGGCTTCGCCCGAAGCCTACGAGCGGCTGCTGCTCGACTGTATGCTGGGCGATAGTACGCTCTTCACCCGGCGCGACGAGGTCGAGGCGAGCTGGTCGCTAATCACGCCTATTCACCAGGGCTGGGCCAGCGGCCCCGCGCGCCCCTTCCCCAACTACGAGGCGGGCACCTGGGGGCCGTCTGAGGCCGATGCGTTTATCGCTCGCGACGGGCGGGCCTGGCGACGCTTGTAAGCTGAGGGATGAGGGATGCGGGTCGTTCCTCGTCAAGGAAACCTATGACGACTACCAGCGTAGACACCGCCAGCATCGAGCGCGAGCTGGGCCTGCTGTGGCAGAAGAACGCCATGGAGGCGGGCGGCCAGGCCGTGACCAGGGCACTGACGCTGAATCTGGTGGCCCGCGCCTGCGATAGCGCGACGGCAGACCAAGTCAGCGACGTGGTGCAGCAGCTTACGGCCAGCCACGCGAACCGAACCGTGCTGGCGATTATGCGGCCCGACGAGGCCGAGCCGCGTATCGAGGCGTTCATTCAGGCGAACTGCCTGCTGGCGAGCCAGGGGCAGCCGCAGGTCTGCGGTGAACAAATTACCATTGACGCACGCGGCGCAGCGGTGTCCCATGTGGCCTCGCTGGTGCTGCCGCTGCTGATGCCCGACCTGCCGGTGGCGCTGTGGCTGCCCGGCCCGGCCCCCTTCGCTGACCCGCTGCTTCTGCGCTTGCGCGGCGTGATCGACCGGCTGATCGTTGACTCGCGTGCCTTTGCCGACCCGGCCCGTGATTTGATCGCCATGGCGGCCTTCGATGCCGGGGACTATGCGGGGCCAGGCGCTGGCCCTCGCGGCCCCGCGCTCAGCGACCTGAACTGGCCCGCACTGACGCCCTGGCGCGAGCTGACGGCGCAGTTCTTCGACACCAGACCGCTGCTGCCGCACCTGCGCCGCATCGATCATGTCGTGATTGAGTACGTCCCCCCGTCAGGGCCGCGCCTCAACCCAATGGCGGGGCTGCTGCTGGCTGGCTGGCTCTCCACGTGTCTCGGCTGGTCGCCGCTTGACGAGGCGGTGAGCATCGAGGGTGAGACGGTGCGCCTGCACCTGCGCCGTCCGGCGGTCGGCGTGGGGCCAAAGGCGATCCGACTGGTGACCGTTGATCTGCATTCGGTGGCGGCCCCCGCCGGGGTCGCGCCTGGTATCGTCAGTCTGCGCCTGCGCGCCATTGACGGGGTCAGTGCCGACTTTCGGGTCGAGCGTACCGGCGAGCAGGGCCACGTGTTGACCGCTGCCGAGGTGGCAGGCCACGCCCCGATTAGCCGCCTGGCTCGCTGCGAGGAGCCAACCCTGGCCGATCTGCTCGCCGCCGAGCTGCGTCTGCTCAGCCGTGACCACACCTTCGCCAGTGCGCTGCACGTCGCGGCGACGTTCGCGGCGCGGCTGCCGTAAGGGGACAAGGGGACAAGGGGACAAGGGGACAAGGGGACGAAGTGCCCCTCGTCTCCTTGTCCCCTTGTCTCCCCGTCCCCAAAGTCCCCAAAGTCCCTACTTCTTCTTCCCCCGCTGCACCGCCTGGGGCTTCGCCTGCGCGGCGGTCGCCTGACGGATCTTCGCAGCCTCGGCGGCGATGGCGGGGTTCTCGGGGCGGGCCTGGAGGCGGGCCGTGGCGCCGGTTACCGCATTGGTCACCGGCCTTGCGCCCTGGTTGCTAAGAAGCTGGGCGAGTTCGTTTTCCTTGCCATAGTGGCAATCCTTGAACTTCTTGCCGCTTCCACACGGGCAGCGGTCGTTGCGCCCAATCGTGATAACTTTGCGCTGAGGCGGCTCGTCGAGGTTCTCCATCTCGCTGCTGCCGCCCGCCGCGTGTGCGGTCGCCAGACGCGCCTGCTGCTCGGCCTCGACCTGGCGCAGGTAGCGCTCGTAGGCGAACGACTGCGGAATAATCTGATAGACCACCTCGCGGGTGATGTTCGCTTTCAAGTGGTCGAACATCTGGAACGAACTGCGCTTGAACTCGACCAGCGGGTCTTTCTGCGCGTACGCCTGAAGCATAATGCTCTGGCGCAGTTCGTCCATCGCGGTGAGGTAGTCAATCCACTGACGGTCAATCGCGCTCAGCATCATGCGGCGCTCGACAAAGCGCATCAACTCCGGCCCCATCGCCCGCTCGCGCGCTTCGTAGGCCCGCTCGAAATCATTGAGCAGCCACGTCTCAACCTCATCGTGGCCCATGCCCGCGAACGTCGCGCTGCTGACCGAGGTGGCCGCCGGGTTGATCAGCCGATACTGGCGCACCAACTCGGCCAGATCCTCGTCGTCAGGCTCGCCCTCGACAATGTGGGCGTCAACCAAGTCCGAGATCTCATCGCTGACCATGTCGAGGATCTGCTCGCTCACGTCCTTACCATCAAGGATCTCTTGGCGATCCTGGTAAATGACCTGACGCTGCTTATTCATCACATCGTCAAAATCAACCGTGTGCTTGCGAATGTCGAAGTTGTAGCCCTCGACGCGGCTCTGTGCGCCCTCAATCGTCCGGTCGAGGATGCCGGCCTCCAGCGGCAGATCCTCTTCCATAAAGCGATTCATAATCCCCTTGATGCGCTCCACCGGGCCAAAGCGGCGCATCAACTCATCCTCAAGCGCCAGAAAAAAGCGCGAGGAGCCGGGGTCACCCTGGCGACCGGCGCGCCCGCGTAGCTGGTTGTCAATGCGGCGGGCCTCGTGGCGCTCGGTGCCGACAATGTGCAGGCCGCCCAGCGCGCGCACCTCCGCGCCCTCAAGCTCGGTCAGGCGCTTCGCCTCCTCGCGGGCGACGACAAGCTGCTCGGGCGTGGCCTCCTCGAACTTAATGCCCTGGTTCGCCAGCAGATCGTCAACCAGCCCGTCGGGGTTGCCGCCAAGCAGAATGTCGGTGCCGCGACCGGCCATATTCGTCGCCACGGTGACCGCGCTCTTCCGCCCGGCCTGGGCGACGATGGACGCCTCGCGCTCGTGGAACTTGGCGTTCAGCACGTTGTGCTTCACCCCAACTTGTTCCAGCAGCGTATGCACCCGCTCGGAGGTTTCGACCGACGTGGTGCCAATCAGGACGGGCCGCCCGAGACGATACATCTCCTCGACCTCGCGCACCACCGCGTTAAACTTGGCCTGCTCGCTGCGGTAGATCTGGTCGGGCAAATCCTCGCGCACCGAGGACTTGTTGGTCGGGATGATCACCACATCCAGGTTGTAGATCTTGCCGAACTCCTCGCGCTCAGTGTAGGCGGTCCCGGTCATGCCGCCGAGCTTATGGTACATGCGGAAGTAGTTCTGAAACGTGATCGTGGCGAGCGTCACATTCTCGTTGCGGATCTCCACGCTCTCTTTGGCCTCGACCGCCTGATGCAGACCGTCAGACCAGCGGCGTCCCGGCATCGCCCGCCCCGTGAACTCATCAACGATGATCACCTCGCCCGCCTGGGTGACCATATAGTCTTTGTCGCGCTGGAAGATAAAGTTCGCCTTGAGCGCGTTTTCGACATAATGGGTCTTCTCAAAATGCTGCACATCGTAGAGGCTCTCGCCATCGGGGATCCGCAGCAGGCGCTCAATGCGCTCGATGCCCTCCTCGGTAAGCACAATCCCACGGGTGCGCTCATCAATGAAGAAGTCGCCATCGGCCTCGTAGCCCTCTTCCTTCACCTGTTTCTGGGTCACACCCGAGCGGCGCAGGCCACGCACGAGGCGATCCACCTGACGATACAGGTCTGACGACTTCTGGGCCGGGCCAGAGATAATCAGCGGGGTGCGGGCCTCATCAATGAGAATGTTGTCCACCTCATCAACAATCGCGTAGTGCAACTCGCGCTGCACCATCTGCTCTTTCTCATAGGCCATATTGTCGCGCAGATAATCGAAGCCAAACTCGTTGTTGGTGCCGTACGTAATATCGGCGTAATACGCCTCGCGGCGGGGCACCGAACGCCAGTGAACCAGGCGCTGATCCTCGGGATTGGCGTTCGGGTCGGTACATTCGGGGTCGTAGAGTGCGCTCTGCTCGTGAGCGATAAAGCCGACGCTCAGGCCGAGGGCGTGATAGACCGGCCCCATCCAGCCCGCGCCGACCTTCGCCAGATAGTCGTTGACCGTGACCAGATGCGCGCCTTTACCCTCAAGCGCATTCAGATAGAGCGAGAGCGTCGCGACGAGAGTCTTGCCCTCGCCGGTCTTCATCTCGGCGATCTTGCCCTCGTGCAGCACAATCCCGCCGATGAGTTGCACATCGTAG
>CAIWXH010000837.1 GCA_903916565.1 uncultured Oscillochloris sp.
AGCTCCTGGGCGACCTTGTCCGGGTCACGCTTGAGCTGCTCGGCCCGGTCTTCGGCCAGCTTGGTGACGGTCGGCTGAGTCGCGTACCAGTAGCGCGGCCCGTCCTGGTACAGGTAGGTCGCCGCCGCCGCCAGCCGCCGCAGCGCGTCGCCAAACACGGCGGGCGACTCACCGGGGATGACACAGCCCAGCTTGATGCGCCGGTCTTCCATGCCCCGATTGGCCGCTGCTGCGGTGGGGGCCGAGCCCAGATAGACCGTCCGCGCCACCCGGCGACAGGCGGCGTACTTGCCCAGGTTCGGCACCTCGGCGTCGAGGCGCAGCGGCAGCGAGCTTGGCCCATCCACGTCTTTCTCTAGGATGGGCACCCGGTTGTCGGAGAGGTAGCGCGTCAGCTCAAACTGCACCCGTGGCTCGTCAATCGGGAGATTGGCGGGCATGATCAGCGGGTTGCGGTCGCCCTTCTCCCACAGGCTGTGGATGACCGCCGCCATCAGCCGCAGCACGCCACGGGTGCGCTGGAATTTGAGCAGCGTAGACCAGTCGGTGTAGAGCCGGTCGAAGATCTCGGGGTGGATGGGGTAGGCGGCCTTCAGGCGCTGCTCGTAGGCGCTGTCGCGACACTCGGGCGGGAATTCCTGTCCCTGCGTGCGGTAGAGGTCGGCGAAGGCCCGCGCCACCACGTCACGGTCGCGGAACTGGTCGGGGTCGCTCAGCGGCTCGAACAGGCGGCGGCGCACAATCTCGAAGCCCTCCTCGGCGCTGGCGGGGCGCCACGAGGACTCGACGCGCCCGACGACGTTCCGCAGTCGGTCGAGCGCCTCGCGCCCGCGCTGGCCGCCCACCTCGGCGTCGTCGGCCTGGGTGTGCGGCGAGCCGCTGGTGTCGGATGCGGGCAGGCTGATCACCAGCAGGCAGTGTTTCGCCAGCTTGGCCGACTCGGTCAGTGCCTGGGCAAAGGAGAACTGGGTCTCAAAGCCGCCCGCTGACAGATCGCTCTGGTCGTGCAATTGACGGGCGTAGGCGACCCACTCGTCAATCAAAATGAGGCACGGCCCGTAGGCGTTGAACAGCTCGCGCAGGGTGTCGCCGGGGCTGGTGGCCTGCTCGTCGTCGAGGCGCACGCGCTCAAACGCCGTCTGCCCACCAAGCTGCCACGCCAATTCGCCCCAGAGCGTTCGCACGACGGTGCCGTCAGCCTTAACCGAGGGGTTGCCGGGTGAGATTTTGTTGCCGACCAGTACGACTCGGCGAGCAGTGGGCAGCGTCGTGGCCGCCGCCGCTGCCATCACGGGGTCAAGCCCCGCCAGTTCGGTGGGGGCGACGCCGGAGACGAGGTGGTAGAGCGCAAGCATCGAGTGCGTCTTGCCGCCGCCGAAGTTGGTCTGGAGCTGCACCACGGGGTCGCCGCCCGCGCAGGTCAGCCGCTGGAGCGCGCCGACAAGCAGGCGCGTCAGGCTCTCGGTGAGGTAGGTGCGGCGGAAGAACTCGACCGGGTTGCGGTACTCGTCGCTGCCCTCGCCCAGGTGAACCTGCCAGAGGTCGGCGGCAAACTCGGCCTGCTGGTAGCGCCCGCTGGCGACATCCTTGTGCGGCGTCACCACCTCGCGCCAAGGCTTCAGGCCGCTGACGGCTGGGCTTTCCAGGGGGCTGGTGCCAGTCTTCCGCCGCTCGCTCCGCACCTGCTCGTCGAAGAAGAGGCGCATCAGCTCCATCCGCATGCGCTCGACCTCCTCGGCCTGGGGCGCAGAGACCGCGCTGAGCAGGCGGGCGGCAGAATCCAGCACGCGCTGGGCGTCGTTGGTGGAAAACGTCTCCTGGTGCGCCCACTTGTTGCGG
>CAIWXH010000838.1 GCA_903916565.1 uncultured Oscillochloris sp.
GATGATCGGCACCGGCAGCAGGGCACCGTGGCTCCAGCGTGGCAACAAGCTGAGCCAGTCGCCCGCAAGCGCCGGGTCAGTCGGGCGGCGCGCGGCGAGGGCAGCGCCGGCGAGGCAGTAGGTCAGATAGCTCACGAAGGTACTCTTGCCGCTGCCGGGGGCACCGAGCAGCATCGCTCGCCCGCCTTGGGCGCGGGCCAGCACCTCGATGGCGCTCAGGGGGCGCTGGTCGTCCGGTCGCTCTGGCGTGCGGGCGTGGCCTGCCTCGCCTTCGGCTTTCACACTGTCGGTCGTATCGAGCGCGATGTAGACACAGGCCAGCTCCATCGCACGGATGTGGGTCGCATCCGTCTGGTCAAGCTTGTCCAGCGGCAGCGCGTTGCACTCGTGGAGCGTGCGACGCAAGTAGGCGATCAGGTCGCCCTCGCGGCGGGCGGCCTCGGGGTCAGCCGCCTGCACCGTCACATGGTCGGCACGCTCGATGTAGCTGGCCGGTGAGTCGCTGACGCTGCCCGCCCCGGCGGCGACCCCGACATTGATGGTGCGCGGCGGCTGCGGTGGTGCGGGCGGCTGGGGCTGGGGCTGGGCCGGTGTGCGGGCGCCACCGATACGGATGTCGCTATCACTAATCCGCGCATCAGGCCCGGCGACCACCGAGGCGTCAACGGTCGCGCCGGTCGTCGTGATGGCAATGCCGCTCCGCTCAATGATCGCCCGCTCGCCCGCCTCGACGCGAGCGGTGATGCGGATCTGCCGCTGCACCTCGGCCTGAATGTTCGCCCAATCCGCATGATCCGGCGTGCGGAGCGCCGCTGCGTAGGTCGGGGCCAGGGCGGCAAGCGGGCCGCCCGCCTCGTGCATCCCCTGCGCGACGGCGGTGATCAGCGCGTCGCGACTGGCGGCGGGCATCGCGGCGGCCACCTGCGGCCCAGCGGCGGCAAGCGTGGCGGCGGCCACGGCGAGCGCGCCCGGTTCACGGGCAGCCAGACCCTCCTCCAGCAACTCGATGCGCTCGGCCTCGGCCTCAACGGGCAGCATGAACAGGCGCTCGATCCAGGTTGAGGCGATGTTGACCGCGATGTTGCCGATGACCATCCCGGTTTCGGTGGAAAAAGCTGACGCGCCCAGCATCATGCCCCCAATTGCGACCCCACAGCTCACGGCAAGCAGCGAGGCCGGGGCAAGGCGGCGCACCAAGCGCTCGTTGAACAGCGTGCGAAGACGGGCTTCGAGGTCGGCCATAGAAGAAAATTCCTTACAAGATGCGCCGGATGGCCCTCACCCCCAACCCCTCTCCCGTTCGCTGCGCGAACAGGCGAGGGGCGCTCACGGTTTGGCGCAGACAGACTTGTTCCGGCTCCCCCTCGCCTGTGGCCGTAGGCCACGGGAGAGGGGGCTGGGGGGTGAGGGCCAAATCCACCCATCCAGAAGCCTTATTCAATGAGCGCGGAGGGACTGAACCACCCGAAATCCCCAGATGAAGATCCTGCTGTCCGGGATGAACCCGTCGCGGGCGCCGCAGCACATTTGGTCTATTCCATCATAAAAACTTGAACGTGAGATAACGACACTTGCATTTTGTGTAAAGTCTTTTTCGGGTGCCACCTGTTCCGGCTGCCCGTATGGCGTCGCCGTCCACTCCCACACATTGCCCAGCAAGTCTTGTGCGCCACAGAC
>CAIWXH010000839.1 GCA_903916565.1 uncultured Oscillochloris sp.
CCCGCCGAGGCGCTGACCTTCTTCAATGTCACCAGCGGCGACTTCGCCGACATTTACACCAAGCTCGATGGCGTGGGCGAACCGAGCAGCCCACTCGTGCAGCACGACCTCAAAGCCGAATACGCGACGTGGAGTCAAGCGCGGGCCACCAATGCTCGCCCGCCAACTGGTGCCAACGAGCCACCGTCGTTGGCCGAGCTTTGGGCGTTGAAATATCGCAGCAGCGCACACTATCAGCGCTACGTGGTCGCACGCCTCGCCCAGACGCAGGCGGTGCCCAGCGCGCCAGCGCCGGGTGCCACCCCAGCGAAGACCCGGCGCAACGCCGCGCCCCTGCGCCAGTTCGCGCTGCTCGCCCGCCGCTACCTCGACCTGACCCTGCAAGATCGGCGCAACCTGCTGATTATGCTGCTCCAGGCCCCCATCATCGCCCTGCTTCTGCTGCTGGTGGCGCGTAGCGACGCCCTGCTCGGCACCCAGGCCAACGAGCTGATTCAGCGTAGTGAGGCCAAAAAAGTCCTCTTCATGCTGACCACGGTGAGCGTCTGGTTTGGCATTATCAACGCAGCCCGCGAGATCGTGAAAGAGGTGCCCATCTTCCAGCGCGAACGGCTGGTCAACCTGCGGATCGGCCCCTACATCTTCTCGAAAGTGGCCGTTCTGAGCCTGTTGGTGCTGGTGCAGACGCTTGTCCTGCTGGGGATTGTGGCGCTCAAAGTTACGTTCCCAGGCGACACAAGGCTGCTGCTGTCGCCTCTGCTCGAAACATTCGTCACGCTGCTCCTCACCTCGCTGGCGGGCATGGCGCTGGGTCTGGTGATTAGCGCCTTCTCGATCAGCGGCGACCGGGCGATCAGCATTGTGCCCCTGGCGCTCATCCCGCAGATTCTCTTCGCGGGCCTGATCTTCAAGATCGAAGGCGCGGCCACGCCGCTCTCGTGGCTGATGATTAGCCGCTGGTCAATGGACGCGCTTGGCACCAGCCTCAACCTGAACGCCCTCTGCAACTCGCCCAACATTGATGACCAAGGGAGTCTGCCGGCCGGCTGCGCCCCTGGCTTCCTCGCCACCGAAGATGCGTTCACCTATACGGTCGGCCATCTGCTCAGTCGCTGGCTCATCCTCGTCCTGTATACCCTCGTCTGCCTGGGTCTGACCGCCTGGGCGTTGCGGCGCCGCGACCGCCAGATCTAGCGGCAAGGCGGCTTGGCATCGTGTGCCCGCCAGCCCTTTTGTTGCCTATAGTTCAAATTGCGCCGCTACAGCTCTGCACCTAGCTGCCGTAGGATGCTCCTTTTAGCGCGTGATTATGCCGAAAAAGCACCCGTGCGGGGTGAACCTAGCCTTGACGTGGCACTTTCGTGTGACGTATAATCCAAGCGCAGCAACACTGAGGGGGCTCGTTGGCTCCTTCTTTTTTGATTGATTATCCGCAGAAGGCGGTGGATTATGTCACTCGGTCAGAAGATCGGTCGGCTGCGTCAAGAGCGTGGCCTGACCTTACAGGAGGTTTCGGAGGGCTCGGGGCTTACCCCGTCGTTCCTCAGCCGCCTGGAGCGCGACAAGGTTAATATCTCCGTAGCCAACCTGCGTAAACTCGCGCAGTTTTTTAGTGTCCAGATGACCCACTTCTTCGAGGGCGAAGATAGCCAGCACGTCGGCCAGGTGCTGACGCCCGCTGACCGTACGCGCCTGAGCCTTGACGATGCGCCGGTGCAAGTCTTTTCACTGCTGCCCCCCAACAGCGATGTTGAGGCCCGCCTGATCGAGGCCCGCCCCGGCAGTGGGCAGCAGGGCTTCTCGAGTCGCGGCAGCCAGATGGTGCTGGTTCTCGACGGTTTGCTGCGCTATCACCTTGGCGAAGAGGAGTACGAGTTGCACCGTGGTGACACCCTGTTCTACCACGAAGATGTGGCCCACAACTGGGTGAATATCGGCGATGGCACGGCCAGTGTGCTTACGATCAGCGTGCTTAACGCTCGGGACGAGCGCTAGTTTCACCGTACCGTATGCAAACTCTTCTCGCTCGGATCACTCCACGCAGCGCAGCCCGCTCGGCCCTGGTGCTTGCAGCCAGTTACGCGATCTGGTCGCTGCTCTGGCAGGCCCGTTCGGCCCTCACGCCCTTCATCTTCGGCCTTGTCCTGGCCTACCTGTTCTTGCCCTTCGTCAACCGAATCGAGGGGCGTCTGCCGCGCTGGGCGGCCATCGCCATTGTCTATGTGCTGGTGCTGGCGCTGGTCATCACCTTCTTCGCCTTCCTTGTGCCGCCCCTCGCCGAGCAACTGGGCCAACTCATCAGCGCCCTACCCGACCTCCCCACCGTCCAGGGTTGGGTCAACGCGCTGATCAAGGAGTATGATCAGCTGATCGCGAATCTGCCCGCCACGATGCGCGTTCAGGTTCAGACCATGCTCTCTGGCATCGTCTCGCAGACCGTCAACACCCTGCGGACGAACTTCATCACCTACCTGCAGGGCCTTGGCACCTTCATCCTCGACAGTGTCCTCTCGGTAGCTAATACGGTCTCATTCCTCCTGGGCTTTTTCCTGATCCCGTTCTGGCTCTTCTATGTGCTGCTCGACCAGAAGGTCGGCCTTGCCATGCTTGACCAGACGCTGCCCCGCTGGATGCGGGCTGACTTTTGGTCGGTGGTGACGATCATTGACTACGACTTCAGCGGCTATCTGCGGGGCCAGTTGCTGCTCGGGCTGGTTGTCGGCAGCTCGGCGGGGATTGGCTTGACGATCCTCAACTTGCTGGGCCTGCCCATCCCCTATGTGCTGCTTCTGGCGGTACTCGCCGGGATCACCGAGTTGATCCCGATCATTGGGCCGATCATCGGCTCGATCCCGGCGATTATTCTTGGCTTTATGGACTCGCCGACCACGGGCATGGCGGCCCTGGTACTCTATGTGCTCATCCAGCAGCTTGAGAATAACTTCTTGGTGCCGCGCATCGTCGGTGATAGCGTGGGGCTGCACCCGTCGCTGCTGATGGTGCTGCTAGTCGTCTGCTCGACGGTCTTTGGCGTGGCGGGCGCCATTCTCTCGGCACCGCTGGGCGCGGTCTCACGCGATGTCTTCACCTACCTGTATGGGCGCCTGAGCGAGCCGCCCCAGCCCGCTGGCTTGATGCCGTCCCGTCTACGCAGCGCACACACGGTTCAGCCATCCGCCGCCGCCGATAGTGCGCCCCC
>CAIWXH010000840.1 GCA_903916565.1 uncultured Oscillochloris sp.
AACCTCACCGCTGCCGTTGCCCGCCACGAGGACAGCTTCGAGACGTTGCGCGAGAAGGTCGAGGTCGCGACGATTATTGGCTCGATTCAGGCGCTGGCGACCCATTTCCCTGGCCTGCGCCCGCAGTGGCAGCGCAATTGTGAGGAGGAGCGGCTGCTCGGGGTGGACATCACCGGCCAGATGGACAGCCCCATTGCCCAGGACGCGGGGATCAAAGAGCGGCTGCGCCACATTGCGATTGAGACGAACCGCCAGACGGCCCTGGCGCTGGGCGTCAACCAGTCCGCCGCGCTGACGTGTGTGAAGCCGAGCGGCAATTCGTCGCAGTTGCTTAATTGTGCGTCGGGGCTGCACGCACGCTGGTCGCCGTACTACATTCGGAATGTGCGCGTGGCAACGCACTCGCCGATCTTCAAGGTGCTGCGTGACGCGGGCGTGCCGATGGATCCAGAGAACGGGCAGAGTCCCGAGAACGCCAACACCTGGGTGATTCATTTCCCGGTGAAGTCGCCGGAGACCGCGATTACGCGCAAAGACCGGACGGCGCTGGCCCAGTGCGAGTTCTGGCTGCAGAACAAGGTGTACTGGACGCAGCACAATCCGAGTTGCACCATCGCCTATCGCCCCGACGAGGTGATTGACCTGATGAAGTGGGTCTGGGAACACCGCGACCAGATCGGCGGGCTGTCGTTCTTGCCCGCGTTCGACGCGAAGTACGACAATATGCCTTATGTCGAGATCACCCGCGAGGAGTTCGAGCGGCTGGCGGCCAACTTCCCCGAGATCGATTTCTCGAAGGTCTACCGCTACGAGGAGGAGGATCTGACGAACGCCGCGCAGGAGTTGGCATGCTCGTCGGGTATCTGTGAGGTCGATCTGTAGCGAAGAGGGAAGGGGGGCAGAGGCGAGCGTTGCTCGCCTCTGCCCCCCTTTGCGAGACTCCTACACCCAGGGGGCGGCGTAGAGTTCGGCGACCTTGGCCCAATTGACGATGTTCCACCAGGCGTCAACGTAGCCCGCCCGCTTGAACTGGTACTTGAGGTAGTAGGCGTGCTCCCAGACATCGAGGCCGAGGACGGCCCGCTTGCCCTCGTTGAGTGGCGAGTCTTGGTTCGGGGTGCTGGTGATCGTGACGGTGCCGTCGGGGTTGGCGACTAGCCAGACCCAGCCCGAGCCGAAGCGGCCCAGGGCGGCGGCCTTAAACTTCTCCTTAAAGTCGGCGAAGCTGCCAAAGGCGGCGTTGATCGCGTCGGCGACCGCGCCAGTTGGCGCGCCGCCCGCGTTGGGGGCCAGCAACTCCCAGAAGAAGCTGTGGTTCCAGTGGCCGCCGCCATTGTTGCGAACGGCGGTGCGGATGGCCTCGGGTACCGCGTCGAGGTCGGCGACCAGTGCCTCGATAGCTTTCGCCTGAAGGTCAGGGGCGTTGGCGAGGGCGTTATTGAGATTCGTGACGTAGGTGTTGTGGTGATTATCGTGATGGAAGCGCATCGTCGCCTCGTCGATGTGCGGCTCAAGCGCATCATAGGCATAGGGCAACGGCGGTAGCTCAAAAACCATGAGTGATTCCTCCCGAATATAGTGCGTGACACCTGGAGACAAAACAAAAGGCCAACGGCCCTCACAGAACCCGCTGGGGCTGCGGCCTTGCACCAATGTGCAGGCGTGGTCTCAGGCGAAGACACGGTAGCGACAGCAGTGGGAACCCTGGGCAATCGTACTCTCTTGGACGACCGACATACCGAGCAGTTCCTGGTAGAGCCGCAGTTCGTGGGCGCAGAGCTGCGCGTGGCGGCGGGCGACACAGTCAACCGGGCAGTTGAACTCGGCGATAAGGTAAGAGCCATCTGGCTCTTCGCCCCACTCGCACATATAGCCCTGTTCGGCGAGGAGGGTGGCGAGCGCGACGACCTTCTCGGCGCGACTCTTGCCGGTGATCAACGGGGCCAGTTCGCCCATCAGGTGGGCGCGGCGATGGGCCAGGATTTGGTCAACGGCCTCGGGCCCGCCAACCTCGTTAAGGTAAGCGAGCATCTCAAGGGCCAGGCGATCATAGCGCTTGGGGAAGCGCTCTTCGGCCTCGGGCGTGAGGACGTACAGGTGCGATGGACGCCCGACGCTGCGGCGCAGGCCGGCGATTCGTACCAGGCCGTCACGCTCAAGGAGCGCGAGGTGCTGGCGAATGCCAACGGCACCGACATTCAAGCACTCGCTTAGCCCCAGGGCGGTCATCTCGCCGTTGCGGCGGAGAAGCTGGAGAATACTTTGTCGAGTGGAGCCCTGCTCTTTACGCTCAGCCGTCATGCGGGTTTGGCTAGTCCTTACTGTTGAAACCTATTCCGAGTATAGCATTAAGAATTTTACCCTGTCAAGGCACCAATACCTTCGCCAATTATCCGGTGAGCCGGTCAGCGGGGAGCCGATGGATACGCCCAAGCCCCGTGACCTGCGCCAAAAGCCGACGCAATACACCCGGCTCTGGTTTTTCCGGAAGGAGTTTCATCACTTCCTCGGCATAAGAAAGCCCTCGGTAGTGCGCCTTGAGATCGCGCACACTGCGATTCGGGTCGGTGTCCTGGCGATCCCGCATGCGACGACGACTCAGGTTCACCATGAAGAAGGCCAGGTTCATCGCATTCGTGACGGCGGCTTCTTTGATGACCATGAAGTCCTCCAAACCC
>CAIWXH010000841.1 GCA_903916565.1 uncultured Oscillochloris sp.
CAACGAACGGGCGCTGGCTGAGCCTGCTGGCTGAGCCTGCTGGCTGAGCCTGCTGGCTGAGCCTGCTGGCTGAGCCTGTCGAAGCCAGCATCCATACCCGAAGACTTCGTTGTCAGACTACGACACGCTTGACAGTCGTCACCTCAGCAAGCGCTCCACCGCCGCCGTCAGGTCGTGCGAGCTGGCGGGCTTCGTCAGGAATCCGTCGGCACCGACCGCCTCGGCGGCGAGGCGATCCTGGTCATGCCCGCTCGAAGTGAGCATAAGCTGGCGGATGCGGCGCGTCCCCTCGCTGGCGCGGATGCTGTTCAGCAGCGTAATCCCGTCCATCTCGGGCATTTGCAAGTCGGCAATGACAAGGTCAACCGGCTCCGTCGCCAGCAGATCGAGCGCCGCCCGCCCGCCCGCCACGGCGATCACCGTGTGACCGGCGTGCCTCAGCGTATAACCAAGCAGGTGGCGGCTCACCGCCGAGTCATCCACGACAAGAATGATCGCCATGTGCTGGCCCCCTTAAAAATCGACCAGGGCCGCCGCCGCCGTCTCGGCCATCGTGAACACGCGGTCGAACTTCGTCAGCCGAATAATGCGCCGGGCCGCCTCCTCAGTCGGCCAGACGAGGCGCACATCGCCACCCTGATCGCGGGCACGCTTGAGCAAGCGCACGAGGACGGCCATCCCGGCGCTGTCGAGAAAGGGCACGTTCGTGAGGTCGAGGACGAAGCGGCGTGCGCCGCCCTCGATCTGCTGGTCAAGGGCCGCCCGCAGCTCGGGCGCGTTGAAGGCGTCGATCCGCTGACTCGGCGCGATCACCACGGTGCGGACGATATGTTCACTGAGGTTCAGATCCATTGTGTACTCGCTCCTAAATAAAGGGATGGATGGAGAGGCCAGAGCTTGCGAATGCGTTCGCCCTACAACCTGAAACCCAGGCACCTGCAACCTTCACAGGTATTTGATCAGCCGCCAGGTATTGCCGTCCGGGCACCGCACATAGGTGACATCGTCCAGCAGACTACGGGCCAGAAACAGGCCGTAGCCGTGGATCTGCACATCCTCAAAGTCCGGCTCGGCCACGGTCTCGGGGTCAAAGGCGCTGCCGGTATCGCTAAGCTCGATCAGCAGGCGGCGCGGGTCTGTGGCGAGCATGACGACCACATCGACGCGCCCGTCGGGCGCATCGCCGTAGGCGTGGGCGACGATGTTGGCGAAAATCTCGTTGACGGCAAGCTGGATGTTGTAGGCCGTGATACGCGGTTCTGCAACCCCGTTGATGCGCTCGATGAAGGCGTCAAGGCAGGCACCAAGCACATTCAGGTACTTATTGGTCGCCGGAAGATCGAGGCGCAGGGTGTCAGGATGCCGTTCCACTACACTATCCCCCTGATGACGATCAACGTCTGGTCGTCCTCCTGTGGCTGCCCAGCCGTGAAACCATCAACGGCACCGTACAGTCCGTAGGCGATCACCTGGGCTGGCTGGTCGGCGAACTCATCAACAAGCTGCAGCAGCCGCTCGTAGCCAAACATTGCGCCGTCGGGGTCGCGGGCCTCGCTGAAGCCGTCCGTGGTGACGACTAGCAGCGCGCCTGAAGGGAAATCGAGCGTGTAGTCTTCGCTCAGGCTGATCGGCAGCACGCCAATCGGCACGCCGTCAGCCTCTAGAAGCTGCGCCCGCCCGCCCGGCGCCCGATAGATCACGGGCGCGTGCCCCGCATTGGCGTAGCGCATCAGGCCGTGCTTCGGCTCGTACTGCGCGACGAAGGCGGTGGTGAAGGCGTCGAGCAGCGTCATGTCGTCGTACAGGTCGTTGTTGGTGCGGCTCAGCACCGAGGCTGGCGTCGCGTCGGGCATAAAGCGTGCGGCGCTGCGCGTGGCGGCGTGGATCAGGCTCATGATCATCGCCGCCGAAACCCCTTTGCCCGAAACATCGCCCAGCAGCAACATCACGGGCCGGTCTGGCTCAGTCACAAAATCGTAGAAGTCGCCGCCCACCTGGAGCGCCGGACGCGACTCGGCGTAGATGTCGAGGGTCGGCACGCTGGGCCGCGACTGCGGCAACATCTGGAGCTGCACCTTCCGGGCGACGGCCATTTCGGTCTGAAGACGCGCCTGATCTAGCGTCTCCTGGTAGAGCATGGCATGCTCAATATGCGTCCCGGCCTGTTCAGCGATGGCACGGGCCAGCTTGAGGTCCGGGGCCGTAAAGCCGCCCTCGCGGTTGATCAGGCCAAGGGTTCCTCTAATGCTCCCCCGAATCTGGATGGGCAGCAGGCAGAGATTGGTGATTCCTGCGGGCAACGACGGGTGCGGGGCGCTGAGCAGCAGATCTTCTCTGCGCTGCTCGGCGGCTTGGAAGTACTTGCTCATGAGGCGCTCGTCGATCAGATCCGCCGGGTGCTGCACCAGCGTGGGGCCAACACAGAGTACCGCGCCCTGCGCGTAGACAAGCCGGGCCACCTCACGGGCTAGGTGGCGCAGGGTCTCGCCCGTGCCGAGGTGGCTGCGGGTGGTTAGCGAGAGGTCGTACATCGCCAGCAGTTGATCCTGGGTCTCCACCAACTGACCGGTCATCTGCTCAAGGTCGGCCTCACACTGGAGCTGCCGTGTACGCATGCACACCTCGACCATAGCAGGGCTGCACGGCCAAGCGGTGCTTCCGTCGGTAACCACCAGATCGGACGGCTCTGTCTTGCTAGCCCCACGCAACATGGTCGGGGCTGCCGTTGACTCCGTGACTCGGCGTGGCACTTGGGCGCATCCTGGAAGCATGACCACACCTCAACGGGTAAAGGAGGCGACTGCCTCAGCCTCGGTCGCAAAAATCTCAAAGGCGCGGTACATGCGGGTCAGCTCGAAGATCACCTGCACCGGCTGCTGAAGCGCGTAGAGCCGCATGTCGCCGCCGCGCTGGCGGCAGCGCTTCATCCCACCGGTCAGCGCCGCCAAGGCGCTTGAGTCCATAAAGGTGACGCCAGCAAGGTTGACCACGACCTGTGCGGTAGGCAGCCGTCCGTACCACTCAATCACTGCCGGTGCTATATGCGCGTCGAAGCGCCCCTGAAGATCCAGGACGCTGACATTGCCAAGAGCGCGGGTGTTCAAGGCCATCGTGTTCCCTCTCGCTTCCATTAGCGCTTCACCAGCTCGCGGCTACGGGCCACCCGGCGGGCATTGCGAATCTTGAGCACGTTCTGCGCGTGCAGGATGTACCACTCCACCACCTCGGCCATCGGCAGGCCGCACGCGGCGAGGTAGTTCTGTGTCCCCATCGCCCGCCGCTGCGCCGGGTCATCAAGCAGGCGCGCAAGCGCCTCGGCCAGACTCTGCGGGTTATCCGGCTCAAAGAATTCGCCGGTGTAGCCCTCCTCCGCAATCAGCTCGGCCAGGTCGCCCATGCGCGGCAAGACCACCGCACGCCCGTAGTTGCCAGCCTGGTGCAGCACCCCTGAGCTGCCCGTGGTGCTGGTATAGGGGAAGACCACCACGCCCGCATCCTGAAAAATCCGTGGCACATCTTCCTCGGCAACGTAGCCGGTGAAGCGTATCCCGGCCAGGTCAGCGTTGGCTAAACGCACGCCCTCCAGGTAGCCGGGGGCATTAGGGCTATCGGTGCCCGCGATCACCAGCTCAAGGTCGTGGCGGGTCTCAAGCAGCAGCCGGAAGGCCGCCACCAGCGGCTCGATCTTCTTATAGGTGCCAAACTTGCCAAAGGTCATAATCTGGAGCGGGCCGGGCGGCGGTTCAAACGAAGGGGGCGGAGCCTCATCGAAGGCACCGTGCGGCGCGAGCAGCACGTTCGTCGCACCGTACTTATGCTCAAGAATCTCCACATAGCGCGGAATGGTCACCGCCAGCAGATCGGCGCTTAACAGCACCCGCGTGGTGATCGCGCCGAAGGCCCGGATGAGGCGCTCGACCAGCGGATTAGCGCCAAACCCGGCGCTCTTCAGATCAACCGTCTCCATAATGTTGTGCAGCAGCACAATCGCCGGGAGGCCGGCGGCGCGCACCATCGCGGGGGCGAGCAGGCCAAGGGCCGCCGCCGGCTTCGAGCTGCCGAAGGAGGCGAACTGAATGTTGAAGAGAACCATGTCGGGGGCAAGCGCCCGTGCGGTGCGTGCGATGCGTAAAGCATTGTCGAGGGCACCAAAGCGCCAGCACGGGACGATGTGCAAGGGGGCCAGCCCTGGCTGCGCGACCGTATCTGCGGGGTACGTGGCCGCATCCGGCAGTCGGTCGCTCAGAATAAAGATCTCGCTAACCTCGGGCTTCTGGCGCAAAAAACGGATGAAGTGAAAGGCGTACTCGTTGAGCGAGCCCTGGCTGGGCGGGTAGGGTGTAACCATGGCGATCCGCATATAGCAGTCCTCTATCCGTTGTGAAACATAGCTCCCATCCGAGCCGCCCGCCCGGTGGCTGAAGCCACGGGCTACCTGTTACGAAGGCCGCCTGCGCGGCCTCGACGAGCCTGCGAAGGCAGGCTTCGTCGCCACAAGAGCCGGGGACTTCAGTCCCCCGGCGTGGGGCACCACCGCGTGACTTCTGCGGTATTGCCCCAACACCTTGTCTTAGGCGCGGGCGTAGACCCCACGCAGATCATTCCACTTGATCCGCAGCAGGTCGCGCAGGAAGCGCTGCACCTCGCGGGTGGTGTCCACCTTTGAGCCAGGCGCATCAATCCACGTCACCGGCACCTCGGCCACGCGGTAGCCGAGCCGGGCCGCCAGGTAGAGGATCTCCAGGTCAAAGGAGAACCCGTCGATGGTCTGCGCGGCGTAGAGCCGGTGCGCGGCGGCGCGGGTAAAAAGCTTGAAGCCGCACTGGGTATCACGCACGCCAATGCGAAACAGATGGTGCACCATCAGGCGCAGGCCGCCGCTCAGCGTCCGGCGCAGCAGGGTGCGATGGGCCTCCTCGGCCCCACCGGCAGCGCGTGAGCCGACGGCGATGTCGTAGCCCTGCTGCTCTAGCGCGGGCAACAGCTTGTCCAGTTCCTCAATCGGCGTCGAGTTGTCGGCATCGTCGAAGAGAATGTAGCGCCCCCGTGCGGCCAGTATGCCCCGGCGCACCGCGCTGCCCTTGCCGCCATTCGTCTCGGCGCACAATAGGCGCAGGTTGGCAAACCCCAGGTCTTTAACGAGGGCCACCGTCTGGTCGCGTGAGCCATCGTCGGCGATGATCAGCTCCCAAGGGAAGCCCATGCCAGCAACGTGCGAGGCAATCGCTCCAATCGTCGGGACGATCCGCACCTCTTCGTTATAGGCCGGGATCACGATGGAGAGGTACGGCTCGTCGGCAATTGGCGTGGTCTTCCAGAGAGCATAGTCCGCATAGGCCATAGTACGTACTCCTGAATGTGCGCTGAGATACAGCGTAGCTGGCGTCGAATAGTGCCTTCTACGCGCAGTCTACGGGATTTTTACACTTTGGATAGAGGTCATCAGGTATGTTTGTCGTTGTGTGGATGGGCTATGCCACTCTGAGATGTGTAGTACTAACGTGTATCTGTGCTTTATTGTGCTTGTTCATTGAAGCGCAAGCCATTCGGTGTGGATGCCTCCCTAAATAGTGTACACAGCCATTGTAACCTAGACGTACTTATTAGCCAATGACACCGGAAACAAACATTACAGATAGATTACAGAATGTAAAAAATGCTCTATCGTGCGGTTTAGTCGCGAGAGGATAATGAAATCGATACTCGTATGGGGTTGGGGGAACGGAGACTGTTAAGCATCTCGTCAGCATGTCATGCTGAGTACCAAATGGCCGGCGGGCCAGTGGCGTCGGGAGAAACAGGCATGCTTGCCCCTTGCCAGCAGGTGTAGCATGGGAGTAGAACGCCAGACACGCTAAGACCGTTGACTTCGCTGGTGCGCGCGCGCCCGTCGCTGAGTATGGTTCTGGACACCGATGCGTGGTTGACTGGCGGCTGGTTGCCCAGGCAGCCAGACCCCGTTCAGGAGCGTATGCTGAAGGAGCGTGCCCAGGTCTGGCGTCCAAGCGCAAGGAGGAGCGTTATGAAGCATCCGCACGACGGTTTCTTGCTGCTCGCGTCCATCACGACGCGGGTGGGTGACCAAATGACGCACCAATTACGGGAGACAGGCGATCAGCCGGGCTTCCGTCCAGTGCCCCCACACCTGTTGGCGCAACAGATCCAGGCTGAGTTGGGTCAGCCGCCAACTGCTCACGACGGCATCCGCCACCGGGAAGGTTTCCGGCAGCGTTGCCGGGGCCGGTTCCGCTGCGGCTTGGAGCAGCGGGCGCACATGCTGCACCAGATCGCTGCTCAGCGCCCAGCCGATCAGGTACAAGATCATGCGCGGTGTGCCGCTTTCCAGGGTGGTACTCCGCAAGGTATGCACATCCAGCAACGGTTTGAGCCGTTTGAACACGATTTCGACTTGCCAGCGGGCGCGGTACAACGGAATCACCGCCGCATCCGTCCAGGGATCCACGGGCAAGGTGGTCACCAGCACCATCCAACGGGCCAGCAGCAGTCCGGTGGGACTGGCCGTGCGCCCCTTGCGGCGCGCGTTTTTGTGCAGGCGACCCTGCGCGACCTGCACCTTGTCCATCGAACAAGGGACAATTGGGCAGATAGACCCGCACCACACTAGGGGCGAGACACGCCACCACATCCGCGATGTGGCGACACACCCCATAGCCCGCATCGCCAATGGCACTATCCCACGGACTCAACGCCATGTCATGGAGGGACTCGCCCTGGGTGCGGGTGGTGAGGCGCAGGTGGGTACACTGACCCGTGACCAGATCGTAGGCTGCCTGGAGGCGCAGATCATCCCCGGTGCCCCCCCGGATGCCGACCGTACTGATGTCGATGACCTTGGCCCGCCAGCGCCCAAAGGCACGGAGCCATGGGGCCGCGCTCCCGCCAAGCAGCTGGCCGAGGAGCCACATGCGCCACGGTCCCGACGCACCGAGCCGCTTGAGCCAACTGGAGGCGCCGATATCGGTGGTGTCGGCCAGCACGCCCCAGGCCCCGAGGTGCGCCAAGGAGGTGGCACCCAAGGCAGAGGCGAACAATCCCCGCAGCAGGAGCGCCGCCGACGCGAAGCGCCGTTTGCGGCGGAGTGCCCCTGGGCGCGGTAGCGTTTGTGGAAGAATGTATACCATACCCGAAGAAGCCCTCCCGAGCCAGTCGGTCGGCGAGACAACACGGAAACGTTTGAGTCCTGAAACCGTAAGCTAACGCCTATGACGGGGGGACGGGGGGAAGTCGGCCCTTGTCCCCCTGTCTCCTTGTCCCCCTGTCTCCTTGTCCCCCTGTGCCCCTCGTCCCCGTGCCCTATTACGCGCTACAATAGACGCTACACACTTGACTGGCCCATACAGAGAACATCGCCCAACGGCCACCTATTAGGAGGTATGGCTATGCGTATCGTTCTCGTCTGGCTCCTTCGCTGTCTGCCGCTGCTCGTCGTCCTTGGGCTGAGTCTGGCGGCGCTGCCGCCGATCCAGGCGGCACCCACCCGTGGCGCCATCGCCTACGTCTACCGTGGCGATGGCGTGGCCGCCGAAAGCTTCGCTGGCCTGCTCAGCACCAGCGGCTTTAGCGTAACCCTGGTGCCGCTCGCTACCGTCATCAGCACCACCCTCAGCACCTACAATCTGATCATCGTCGCCGACGACACCGGCAGCCTGGAGAGTTGGGGGCCACCGACGCCGCCGGCCACGGCTGACGTGGTCGCAAAGCTCACCGGGGCCAATCGCCCCATCCTCGGCCTCGGCGAGGGCGGCTACGCCTTTTTCGGCCAACTGCACAGCTTCATCGGCTGGCCGAACGGCTGGCACGGCCCGCTCGCCAGCGTGACGCGGGCACCCAACTCTGGCTATTTCTCAGGCCCGAACCCGGTTGGCGCTGACCCGGTGACGCTCTACAGCGAACCGGTGAACGAGGTTGCCATCTACCTGGGCGGTGCCGTCCCTAGCGACGTGCTGCCCTTCGGCCTTGAGGATCGCACCGCCGCCGACCACGCGCCACTGATCATCCAGGGCTGCCAGCAGCTTTGGGGCTTCAGCGGTGCCCCCACCACGATGACCAGCGACGGCAAGAATCTGTTCGTCAACGCCGTGAGCTACGCCAGCACCTTCCAGTGTTCGCCGCCGACGGTTCCAAGTACCAAGTGCTTCGACCTCAGCAAAAGCGCCGACCCGCCCGCTGACACCTCGGTAAGCCCCGGCCAGACAATTAGCTACACGCTCACCTACACCTACAGCAACAGCCCAAACTGCCCTCAGAACAACGCCAAGCCGGGCGATGCCAAGCTGGTGGACACGCTCCCGCCCGACACGGTCTTTGTCCCCGGCAGCGCCAGCGACGACAGCGCCCCCGCTGGCGACGGGGCCTTGACCTGGACGATTGCGCCGGGGGCCAGCGCAGGCACCAAGAGCTTCAAGGTGGTGGTGGCCGACAGCCAGTGCCATAACCAGCGCACCGTGCTGAACCAGGCCAGCTTCCACCGCTCCGACGGCGTTGTGCTGACCAGCAACCAGGTGAGCCACCCGGTTGAGTGCCCGCCGGTGAGCTTGCCCAACAACGACCCGCCCTACGCCGAGCAGGAAGTCTCAGTCAACCCGTATCCGCTGGTCACTGGGACGCCCAGCGCGATTAAGGTGCGCCTGACGAACAGCGTCACGACCACGCAGGTGGTGACGGTTTCGTTCCAGACCAGCCCGCAGGTCTTTGGCATCGGCCTCAGCTTCAACACCTTCGACAGCAAGCGGGTGACGATTCCGGCGGGCGGCAGCGTGATTGTCAACAGCTCGTTCACGCCGGTCGCCTCGGGGCACTACTGCATCCAGATTAAGATCGAGGATGCCAACCCGACGCCGCAGTACGCGCCAATCTACACACAGCGCAACCTCGATGTCTCTGAAGATCTGACCCCCGGCAAGGCCGACAATCTGATCTTCAAGGTGGCGAACTCAACCACCACCACCGCCACCATCACCCTCGTGGTGGACAACACCTGCCCTGGCTGGACAGCGATAGTGACGCCGACGACCCTGAGCGCGGTTGGCCCGAACGGCAGCGACGTGCGCGAGGCGACCCTGATCGTCACCCCGCCGAACCCGGCGACACTCGGCTCGGGCTGCCACATTGACGTGCAGGGCTGGGCGAACGGCCAACTCCTCGGCGGGATTCGCAAACTGGACGTGCCGCCGGTGCAGTTGCCGCCGAACGTTGATCCGCCCTGGCTTGAGCCGGAGATTAGCGTGACGCCTACGCCCCCGGTGGCTGGTCAGCCGGCCCAGATCTGCGTTGAGCTGCAAAACCCCCTGGCAAGCACCAAGAGCGTGACGCTCACCTACGCCGTGGCCGACTTCGGCGCGGGGATCGGCTTCACCCCGGTGGCGACCAAGACGGTGACGCTGCCGCCGCATAGTCTGGCAAAATACTGCGCCGACTGGACGCCAAGCGCGGGCGGGACGCTGCACCGCTGCATTCTGATCACACTGGCGCAGGCGGGCTACCGTGACATGCATAGCCAGTTGAACCTTGACCTGCGCCGCGTGCCGCTGACGGATCTGGCGACGCTTCAGTTCCCCGTGCGCGTGCGGAACCCCGATGCGGTGACGCACACGCTGACGTTCGTGCCGACCTTCTACGGGATTGACCCGCTGTGGCGGCTGCGCTTCATCGGCGACCCGCCGCCAGCCAGCCTTGCGCCGGGGCAGACGGCGAGCATCCTCATCGGCCTAAAGCAGCCGTCGCTGCCCCTGGGTGTCGGCCTTGCCGCGTCTACGCCAACCCTCTTCGGCGACGAGGCGCGGATCGATGTGGCGGTGCAGCTTGACGGTCAGGTGGTGGGCGGCTTCACCATCCAGCTTGCGAATAGCCATGTCTTTCTGCCGCTGATCGTGCGGTAGGCAGCGGGAAGTGCGGAGCGCCGCCCCGGCGGGGCGGCGCTCCGCACGTTTCAATTCAGCTTGAGGACACTGCGCGCACCAGACCATACAGGTGCGCGCACGGGCGCACCTGTATGGTGGACCCCATGTCAAGCACAATCTTTGGGCCAGTTTTCCGTATGGGTGCCTCCCAGCACCTGCTCGAAACACTTGACACTGGGGCCAGGGCGGTGGGCGGGGCCGCACAGCCCCACCCCTCGCCAAAACAATCACGGATGGCACCCCTCGTTACCGTTCGTCCCGATAGACGTCGACCGGACAGCGGTTCGCAAGGGCCTGATGCGGTCGCTCGGTGTTGTAGAACTGGATGTATTGGGCAATCCCCTGCCGCGCCTCGCACGGACTGCCGTAGTCGGAGAGAGATACGTTTTCGTACTTGAGTGACCGCCAGAAGCGCTCGGTAAAGATGTTGTCGAACGCATGGCCCTTCCCATCCATACTGATCTGTGCGCCACTTGCCGCGATGCGCGTGGTGAGCTGCGGGCTCGTGAACTGACTCCCCTGGTCGGTATTCCAGATCTGCGGCGTGGCCGTCGTCAGCGCCTGCCCCACCGCATCGAGGACGAATGGCAGTTCCAGCGTATCATCGAGCGCCCAGTTCACCACATACCGGCTGTACCAATCCAGGATTGCCACCAGATAGAGCCACCCGTGGCGAAGACGGATGTATGTGATGTCGCATCCCCAGATCTGATTTGGCACTGATGTGGTCACGCCGCGCAGCAGATAGGGGTAGATGCGCTGCTGGCTGGCCCGCTTGCTCAGATTCGGTCCCGGCGCAATCCCGGCGATGCCCATCTCACGCATATACCGCTGTACGCGCTTGCGGTTAATCACCTCCCCTTCCCGCGTCAAGATCACGGTGATCTTGCGCGAACCATAGAACGGATGGTCGGTGTAGAGCGCGTCGATCCGATGCTTCAGG
>CAIWXH010000842.1 GCA_903916565.1 uncultured Oscillochloris sp.
ACAGCGAGAATCGTCGTCGCACCCCCGGCGGGGTCTTTTTCTCCCTCGCGAAGGGCGAGATCACCGACCGCGAGGTGCGGAAGTATGTGTTTACGCCAACAGGTGCGCCAAGGCGACCACGCACGACGCAACCGAACGAGGCGGTGCGGTCAACCGCCGCACCAGGAGAGCGCTGGGACGATCGCGCCGCGTGGCTCACCACTGCGGAGATAGGAAAGGCAACCACCGTGAAAGTGACCATCATTGGCAAGCCGGGGAAGCCCGTGGAGCGGCAGGGCTTCACGCTGGTGCGGATGAGCCATACCCCGAAGCTGGACGCCATGCCCAAAGGGCTGCCCATTCCGACGAAGGTGCCCGAGACGCCATACGTGCTGTACATCGGCGCGAAGCAGTGGCGCAAGGTCGCGGACGCGCTCAAGAACCCCGAGGACGTGCTCATCTGCGAAGGGGTGCAGACCTGGGACGCACAATACCAAGTGCTGACGGTGTTCGTCACGACCTGCACCACCAAACTGCTCCAGCAGGCGCTGCGCCCGGCAGCACCGCCTGCATCGGCGTAGGGCGGGGTGTGCCGTCACCACCCTGACATCGAAGCGCGGCGCGTCCGTGGGTGCCGCCGCGCCTCGCATGGCGGCTCACGTTGGCTGTCTCGCCCGCCCCGCCGCGTTATGCTGCAATTGGTTGCAGCACGCATGCACGTCCGCGCACCCAACGCTCCTCGTCAGCCGCGCCATTGGCAGCACGCTGGCGCGAGACCGCACGCGGGAAGGGAACGCTGCCAATGGTGCGCCAGATCACACTCTACGCCAGCAGCGGCGCATCAGGAGGCGTTGGGCGGCGTTGGGTTCATCGCTCCGACCAGACGGCGAGCTCGTTGTTGCTCGGATCCTGAAAGTGGAACCGGCGGCCACCAGGAAAGGCATACGGTTCCATGGTGATCCGCCCGCCCGCTTGACGAACGCTCGTGAGACTCGTGTCGAGATCATGGGAGTACAGGATGATCAGCGGGCCACCCGGCACTACCGATGGAGACAAACAAAGTCCGCCGGCCTCGCCAGCCTCCGTGCGGATACCGGCGTAGCCAGGTCCGTAGTCGTTGAACGCCCAATCAAAGGCTGCGGCATAGAAGCGTTTGGCCTCCGCCATATCGGTCACTGCAAACTCGACATAGTCAATCGCGTGGTGTTTGTGACGATCCTGTGCCATGTTCGTTTCTCCGTACCAACAGCGGTGCATTCATTTGCAGAAGATCTCAACGACGCTGTGGGAGTACGTCTGGGCCGAAGAACTCAACCACGATGCCGTGGTCGTCCGGCTGGACGCGCAGGTCACCACCCTCATTAAACGCGGGCTGGAGTTGGTCAGCGAATATGAGCGCGACTAGCGCAAGACACCCGCCCGGACTGGTGAAATACCCGAAAAACAGGTTACAGAAAATTTGACGGTTGTTGCCAGATACGGTATTATCGCCACATCCGACAACAAGAGACAGTCCAATGAGGTGTGGGTGATCTACCAGGCCACCGAGTCGTTTACCACCCTGCTTGAGCAGGCGGGACTCACCCAGGCGGAGACCGCCGCCCAGGCTAACGTCAACCGCTATCACCTCGCCCACGTTGCGGCTGGTCGCCGAAATTTGAGCGGAGCCTACGCCGCCCGCATCGCCGTGGTCTACGCGGCCCACGTCGGCAGCACCCAGACAGAGGCGATGGCCCGCCTGTTTGTCGCCGTGCGTGAGCGAAAGAGCGAGGGTTCGCGTCCCCGTGGCGCGTCGGGTCGCTTCATCAAGGTTGACGTTGGACACGACGCCTCGTCTCGGTAGCGTATGCTATCGGCCAGAAGCAGCGCAGGAGCATACAATATGGCGCGCATCGTCGCAATCATCCTCCAGAAGGGCGGGACAGCCAAGTCGGTCACCACCGCCAACCTCGGCATGGCCCTCTCCGAGCGCGGGCAGCGGGTACTCCTGATTGACCTCGACCCACAGGCATCGCTCACTGAATCCCTGGGGGTGAAGCCAACTGACCTCACGAAGAGCCTCCACGAAGTACTCATCGGCGAAGCGGCGCTCCTCGACGTGGCACTGACGATTGGGTCGATGACCCTCATCCCTTCGGTCATCGACCTCGCCTCAGCCGAACTGCTGATGAGCGCCGAGGTCGGACGCGACCAGATCCTCACCGAGGCCCTGGCCCCAGCCTTGGCACAGTACGACTGGATCCTCATCGACTGCCCCCCGTCGCTGGGCCTGCTGACGCTCAACGCACTCACCGCCGCCGATGAGTATCTCGTCCCCTGCGAGACACAGTTCCTCGCCCTACGCGGCCTTGACCACCTCACAAAAACCATCGACCGCGTCAAGCGGCGCACGAACCCTCGGCTCCGGCTGCTCGGGGTGCTGCCCACCAAGTACAACCCGCGCACCACCCTGGACAACGAGGTACTCAGCGAGCTACGCGACCGCTACCCAGGAAAGGTGTTCGATCCAGTCAAGTTCAGCGTTCGCTTCTCAGAGTCGACCGTCGCGGGCAAGACGCTGCTGGAGTACGATCCGAAACACCCAGGTGCCCAGTCTTACCGCGACCTGGCCGAGGTGATCAGCCGTGCCTCCTAAGCGCCCCTCCCTCCGCGACCGGGCGAGCGAGTTCGCTCAGAGCGACGCCTCCACCGTTCGCCCCGACCCTGAGCTGCACGGGGATGAGCGCCCGCGCCAGGACGTGATCGCCATCCCACTGCGCGAGATCATGCCCAACTCCCGCCAGCCACGTACCCACTTTGACGAGGCCGCGCTTAATGAGCTTGCAGAGAGCATACGTACGCACGGGGTCATCCAGCCAATCATCGTCAAGGCGATCCGCCTGACGAACTGGGAAGGGGCCGTGCGCCGCTTCGAGCTCATTGCCGGCGAGCGCCGCTGGCGAGCAAGTGAGCGCGCTGGACAAACGATGATCCCGGCCATCATCCGAGACGAAACCTCGGACACGGCTCTTCTGGAGTTGGCGCTAATCGAAAACCTTCAGCGGGCCGACCTCACCCCCCTGGAAGAGGCTGCGGCCTTCGGCCAGATGCAGAGCGATCTCAACCACAGCTACGAGCAGATCGGTCAGCGCGTTGGCAAGAGCAAGGGCTACGTGATGAACCGTATGCGCTTGCTCCGACTCGACGACGACCTACGCGACCTCGTGGCCGAGCGCCCAGATACACTGAGCCACATCATCCACCTGGAGAAGCTTCCACGCGAGCAGCGCGCCGACCTGATCGCCGCCGTACGCGACAACGACCTCGCCCTCGCCGCGCTGCGGCGTCAGGTGGAGGAGCGACTGAGCGCAGCTCGCACGACGGCGGATGCCTCAGATCAGGCCGAATCGTTTTTGCACAAAAACGATATTCTTGGCGGCGAAGGTGCGGCAACGCCCGCCGAATCGTTTTTGCACAAAAACGATATTCTTGGCGGCGAAGGTGCGGCAACGCCCGCCGAATCGTTTTTGCGCAAAAACGATATTCTTGGCGGCGAAGGTGCGGCAACGCCCGCCGAATCGTTTTTGCATAAAAACGATGGCGGGGCACAGGCCATCACGCGCACCGTTTTAGAGCGGGACATCACCCGTATGCGCGGCCTTATCCAGCAGTGGAAGCAGATGCCCGCACCCACGTCCGAGGATCGTGCGTGGCTACTCGCGGCACTCGACGGACTCGTAGGTGACCTGGAAGAAATGATGGATCACCTTGAGGGGCGCGTCGCGCCCCAGTGACAAACAACCTAGGGGCAATCCACGACGATCCGACTGGACGCACAGCAACAGTTCCATAGCAACCCCAACCGTATTCATAATGAATACGGTTACCGCCCTAGAATCGGGGCACTTGAGCAAGGCAAGAGGCAAGCAACCATGAGCGATGAGGCTACCGCCGTCACCCCCCTTGAGGAACGAGTCATCGCATTTTATGGCGACCAGATCCCAGCCGCACGCGTGAGCGAGGACGAGATTGTCGTTCCGATCCGCCCGGTCGCCGAGGCACTCGGCCTCGCCTGGGGCAGTCAAAACAACCGCATCCAGCGCGACGAGGTACTCACCCGGCGCATGTGCAAAGTGCTGATGCACGGAGCCGACGGCAAGGTGCGCGAAATGGTCTGCCTCCCGCTAGACCTCCTCCCCGGCTGGCTCTTCGGCGTCACCACATCGAAGGTGCGCCCCGAGTTGCGCGAAAAGCTGACGCGCTACCGTGAGGAGTGCTTTCGGGTGCTCTGGCAGGCTTTTCGCCCGCAAATCCTGGTGTCCGAGACGCTGACGCCCATGCCGCAGAGCGGCGCGCTCATCCAGCTCCAGCAAATCGCCGAGATGGGACGTGCGATCACAGCCATGGCCGAGCAGCAAATCGAGATCCAGCACCAGCAGCAGCAGATCACCAAGCGACTGAACAAGGCAGGGCAGGTCGTGCGCGGCATGCAGGGTGACATCACCACACTGCAGGGCGATGTCGGCGCTGTCCATGTACGGCTTGAGGTTCTGGAGAACCGGCTTCACCCGGCGTCATATATCAGTGAGACTCAAGCCGCCGAAGTCTCCAATGTCGTGAAGGCCCTCGCCGAGTTCCTCACCGGCAAAGAGCGTGCGAAAAACCACTACCAGGGCATTTTCGGGGAGCTGTACCGCCGCTTTGGAGTAGCGAGCTACAAGCTAATCCTCGTGGAGCAATACGACGCCGTGCTAGCGTTCATCGCAAGCTGGCGCACCGCCGGGTCGGTCGAGCCGCCCAGCGCCGCGTAGGGCAGACGATATGAGGCAGCCTCATATCGTTTTTGCACAAAAACAGACGGCATTCCTATGCGGACGGCTGGACGCATCACAGCGGCGTACCAGCGGTGCATATCACTACGTTTCTAAGCCTGTGTGCCGATTGGTAGCCCGCTCTAGGCGGCGTAACGCTACGGCTGGTGAGCCAGCGTACGGCATCACTATTCTGAAGATGCGGGAGATCAGCATGCCCAGTCCGTGTGCCAAATCTGAGCAATTTAGCGGCGGCGCGGACGCCCAAGCACTCCACCTCGGCACTGGCACTGGCGGCGACGCGCGCGTCGTGCGTAACACCTGTTCTTCACACACCCCGGATGGGGCAACCGACCACAGATCACGCACATAAGAAAATCAGTAGTACGTGCGTGATCTGTGGTCTCTGTCACTCCTCGCCCCTCTAGGGACAATGATGTTGCCCGCTCCGCTTGCGACGGAACCCAACGTCCCCGGCGCACCAGCACCGCCCGCTCGTACGCCCGCTGCCCGCCTTTGGGCAAGCTTACCAGCCGACGCTGCTGGCTGAGCCGCAGACTGAGCCGTCCGGCGAGTGCTGGCATGTGCTTGCGTACGGTCGTGACGCTTTGGCCTGTCGCCGTTGCCAAATCATCCACGCTCACCACCCGTTGCCCGTGGTCAAGAAGTTGCTGCGCCGCCGTCGCCAGTATCTCGCGTGCGGTCGCCTCCCGCGCTCGGTTGCTGGTGGGGGCACCATCTGCGCCTTCGCGAATCGCGGTCGGGGGAAGGTTGGGCAGTGGCAGTCCAAACAACAACGTGATCTGCGCCTCGGGGTGGTCGAAGGGCCGCCCTCGGAGCGCCGCCTGTTCCATCTCGGCCTCGCGGCTTTGCTCTAGCAGCGCGGCCAAGCGTGTGTCGGCGAAGGCGGCTACATCCACTGACCATGTCGCCCCGCTGGCATCGGTGAGCAGGCGATCCTCCGTGATCATACGCTCGTCCAGCGGCGCGTGGTCATCGGCGAAGAGCGCTCGTCCCTGCTGGATGAGCGACTCCCGGTTGGGGTGATAGACCTGCGCCAGCAGCACATCGAAGCCGTTGTAGTCGTTTGAGCCGCGCAGGGCACCGTAGTGGGCCACGGTCACGTTCGTGTGTCCCCGTGCCTCCAGCGCGGCGCGCAAATCCGACTCGCAGGCTAGGGTGCAGACCACCAGGGTTGGGCGCTCGGGCCGGATGTGGGCGGCCACTTCGTCATACCACTGCTCACGCCGATCACCGTGTAAGGTACTCTTTGCCCAATCGCGGGTGATGACCTGCACGACAGTGGCCCCGCCCACGATGCGGGGGCGCTCCACTTGCATGGGCGTGGTGGGAAAAATCGCCTGGAGCAGGGCGACGTTGGCGGTGGCGTCAAGGATGAGTTTGGGCTGTTCGGGGCGGGCGAGCTGCTGGATAAGGTGTTCGATCCGCAGGAAGAGCCGTAGAT
The DNA here is from genome assembly GCA_903916565.1 of uncultured Oscillochloris sp. Classification (GTDB taxonomy): domain Bacteria; phylum Chloroflexota; class Chloroflexia; order Chloroflexales; family Chloroflexaceae; genus CAIWXH01. The sequence goes on from CAIWXH010000842.1 coordinate 6,235, forward strand.
ACCCGCCGCTCATTTCCAGCCGACTGGTGAAGCGCTGGCCGCTGCGGTGGCGCCAATACTCGCGGTCAAGCTGGCGCAGCAGGGTGGCGAGATAGTTGGGCGGCAGGGCCGCGTAGTCGGCAAGGCTGGCTCCATGCGGCACACCGGGGAGGAGGAGTTGCTCCTCCTCGGGTGGCAGTGCAGCGAGCGCTGCGTGCAGGGTCGTCTCGAGGTCGAGCCCCTCGGTGCGGGCGAGGGTGTCCAGCTCGGTGAGCAGGAGCGATCCGGCCAGCGTTCGGTCGCTCGCGGTTCCGAGTAGCGCGCTCAACCAGCGCAGCACCGTCTGGGCCGCCGGGTCGTCGGTGCGCTGGGCGATGCGGGCGAGGTTTGCGCTGTCGAGGGGCACGATGCGCGTGAGCTGGGCGGCGTTGAATTCGTCCAGCACGACCACGCCCGCCTCCTGCCACCAGTCGGTCGCTTGAAGGAGTGGCTGGGGGGCGAAGAAGTCAGCCGCTTGCCTGAACTGACGGAGGTAGGCGCAATTGCCGACGAGCGGGCAGCGGTGCTGGCAGAGGGTTTCGCGCACAGGGTAGCCGCGTGCGGCCAGCGCTTGCGCCTCGGGGAACCGTCGGCAGTTGTCGGGGTTGCGTCCGTGCAGGGCAATGAGGCTCAGGCCGGTCTGGTCGTGGATTTGTTCCTTTCGCAGCGCTGTCCAGACGATCTGGCCCGGCGTCTCGGCGGTCGTGCGGTAGGCACGAAGTCCAGCGACGGTATTGTGGCCCTTGCCGGTGCCGGGCGGGTGTGCGAGGACGAGGAACCCCTTGCCGGTGCTGGCGTGGTTCTGCACGAGGGCGGCAATTTGGCTGCGGGCCTCGTCCAGGGACAGGGCAGTGGGGGCCACCGGGGCCACCGGGGCGGAGTCGGGTTCGATTACATAGACGGTGCCGGTGGACATAGTGCAGCGGATCCGGCAGCCCATCGGCAGCACCTCGCCGGGGGCAACGATCCGCTCGCTTTGTGCGGTGTCCGCTGGGGTGGTGGATGTGGCTTCGGAGATGCGGCGCGGGCGTCCCCGGCGCAGCGGGTAGGCACTGGACGTGGGGAGTTTGGCCTGCTGTAGAAGGTGGCGCGGCAGGCTGTGGTGATACGTGCGGAGGGCAGGCGCGGTGTCGATGAGGTGCTGGAGCCTGACGGGGCCATGGGCGAGGATGAACTCGTCCAGGTCGGCCTTGGTGGCGGTGCCGACCAGCGGCAGGCGGAGTACGCGCACGTCAAGTCCGGCGGCTTCCAGCCGTTGGCCGTGACGGATGGTCCAAATCTCTTCGGGGGCGAGTTGGAGGGTGCCGTCTTTGACGGGGCGCGGCTGGCTGTCGTAGGCCAGGATGACCGTACGGACGCCCTGAGCCAATAGTTCGGCCCCCCACTCCTCGCGCATGTAGGAGAGGCCGGGGTGGGCGATGGCCGGGGTGGAGAGGTGTCCGTCTCGATAGGCTTGGGTGGTGACCAGCGCCTTGATCTCGCCCTCGGTGATGATGACGGTGTCGGTCTGGTGCAGCGCGTTCCCGCCGAAGAGGCTGGTGGCTCCCCGCTCGCTGTAGCCGCCCGCGAGGGAGCGGTAGCCTTTCCCTGGGTAGGTGCGGGTGCGGAGATCGACGACGGTGCTGCCCACGAGGTAGGGGAAGACGAGGCATCCGCAGAGGTTGGGGTGGGCGCGCATGGCACCGGTGGGGTCGGTCACGAGGACACCTGCGGCCTCGGCGTAGGGCAGGAGGGCGGCATGTTCGTGGCGGAGGTAGTCGGCGAGGGCGTCGGGATCACGGCGGGTCACGCCGAGGACGTTCGCCCTGATGGTTTCGTCGTCAAGGCCGCGCTGGTGTAGGTAGCTGCGTGGCTCGGGGTTGGCCTCATCGAGCAGGTTGGCGTGTGCCCAGCATGTGACAGCGGCGTAGAGTTCGCGATAGTACACGGCGTCGGCATGCGCGGGCGCAACCGCCCGGCGTTGGTGGCGGGGGCGGTGCAAGGCGATGCGCGGGAGGGGGTGATCGTCGCCGAGCAACTTGCGGAGCGGCCCACGTTCGTTGCAGGCCCGGCACCAATAGCGCTCCTTGCCGGGCTCCAGCCAGACGTGAAAGCGGTCGCTGTGGTGCGGATCGCCGCCGCAGAAGGGGCAGGGGCCGACGTGTTCTAGGGTGCGGCGGTTGGTCAGGCGCATGGGCGGGAGGGTCGGATGGATGGTCGGGATCGTCTGGTAGGGGGCCACGGACGGGTACTCCTTGCCAGCCCTGCCCGCGTTTGGGCAATACAAACCCAACATGTCATCGGCAGGCGTTGACATGGGGATCGGAGGCTGGTATAGTTGGGAAGCAAGAAAAAACTAGGCTCGCTTTCCCATGCGGATTGCCAGAGCTTTGCGAAGCCTTCGACTACATGCTGGGCGGCAAGTTGGGTCGGAGGCTTTTGCATGCTCCGCGCATGAGAAGCGTGTCCTATCGGGGTGCATCTGCCCTGACGGTGCTAGACAGGTGGGCAGTGTCCCCGGCGGGTTAGATCATGAACACTCCTGGGTTGCCGTTGCACGGCGTGCAGCGGCAGATATACTATGATGGCGGGACGGCCTAATCCGTTTTGGAATGACGCCGCACCAGGGTCTGCGGGTTTGGCGGGCATGGCCCATGCGATGGACGGTATCTGGCGTATAAGATTGGTTGCCACGCTCCCGGCGGCTGCGTTGATTGTCGTCTGCGATGCCGATGGCGTATGTCCCAAGTCTAGCAAAATTACGCGCCATTTTCAATAGGATCTCGCGCCAGTATGCCCTGAATCTCGCGCCACTATCGCGTCACTCGCGCCACTCGCGCCACTCGCGCCACTATCGCGCCACTATCGCGCCACTTGCGCCACGGTGGCCGGGGCACTATGTGCGGGCTAGACGATAGCGGCTTCGCACCGTTGGCCCATCCACATGCACGAGGCCAGCTTTGAGCATGGTCTGTAGGTCGCGCTGGACGTTGCGGCGGGCCTCGCCGAGGGTGTCGGCGATCTCCGCGCTGCTGGCGGTGCGCCGCCGCCCGATCTCCTCTAGAATGCGCTCTTGGCGCGGGGTAAGATCTTGCATCTCGGCGATGCCAGCCGGATCCACCAGTGGTCTCGCCCAGACCTGAAAGGTGAAAAAGGTTCCGTCATCGCGGTAGATCGGCGGGTCGCAACCCCATGTACTCAGGATGTCGAGAACTGTATCCACACCCATGCCGAACTTCTCGACTTGGCCTGCATGGTGGAGGATCTGGGCGAGGGCTGGGTTTCGTGAGACCTGTGCTACGCGCAGGGTCTCGACGGTCACGCCGGGCGGTAGTCCCCCCGGGGTCACCCAGCGCACGCAGTCGGGATGCATCTCGATTCGAGCCATTGATCCGGCCAGATCCCAGGAACGGTGGCAGAGTGCATTGACCGTGAGTTCGCGGATTACGGTCAGGTCGTAGGCGTGTTCCTCAATGCGCTCGACACCCTGGAAGCGGTAGCGGTGCTCAGAGCGTGTCCAGAGCAGGTCTACTGTCCGAGTGATCATCTCGACGATTGGCCCTCGAATTTGGCGCGAGAAGAGCATGGCGGTCGAGTGTGTGTGCGGGCCGCTGAACTGTGCAATGTCGATGCCGGCGGTGTCGAGCCAGCGGTCAGGCTCGGGGGTGAAGGCGAGGACGCCAACTACGGTGGGAACCAGCGTGTCGCCCTGGCGTGCGAGACAGTGGTAGCGCACGAGATAGTCGATAGGCTCGGTCGGCCCGTCGTAACCGCGCTTCTCGATGGCCGTACGGATGTGGCGGCGCACTAGGTCAAGGTCGAGGTCATTCATATGGGCACCATAGACGGGGCGGCGCTCGGGGATCGGGGAGTCGGTCATAGAATGCCTCCGGGTCGCAGGGGCGTGGCGGCGAGCAGCGTTGGCGCAAGGATACGGGAAGATGCGCTCTCCCGCAACGGTACCATCGTCGGTTGATCTCGACCCGTATGCGTAAGGTCGACAAAGCTGAGGGATGGGGTGTCCGTTGGTTGGGGTTGATCCTCGATGCCAGTGTCGCTAGACGTGATGCTGGCGGGCTGCCAGTCAATCAGACAGTTGTCCGTTCCCTCGCTTCGGCGTTCGAAATGAGGCACAAGCTGTTGTGTTTATACAACAATTAGTTGACCATTGCAGCCTGCTTCAGTTGACCATTGCAGCCCGCTGATGATGACGAGATTCACGTCGATGCGGCTGACATCACGGCGGCGTCTGTTCGTGTCCATGGGCCATCACGGCCAGCACCAGATCCAAGTCTGCTGCTGCTACATCGAGACAAGCAGCGAACTGGGTCAAAAACGCGGTCGGAATCGCAGCGGGAATCGGTGTACGCGACTCGTTGGACATCGTACGCAGGGCCAGCGCCAACTTCCCGACGGCGCACGCAAGCGAATCCATCAGTTCGCCGTGCGATGCATCGTCCAAGCCCGATGCCGCATATGGTCGCGCCAGATCAGTACTACACGGCGGCGCAACGGCAGCACTGCGAGTGCCGCGTCGAGCGTGGTGGCGAGATCCGACGGGCGGGTGCCC
>CAIWXH010000843.1 GCA_903916565.1 uncultured Oscillochloris sp.
CGACATTGCTGAGGTGCGGGCGTGGACACGCGAGGCCGGCACTTACGCCCGCCGCTACTTCAATAACGTGGCGGCTGAGCGCAAGGCCGACCGAAGCTGGGTGACCCGCGCTGACCTGGAGATTGAGGAGTTGCTGCGCGCGCGGATTGGTGCCCGCTACCCCAGCCACGGCGTCATTGGTGAGGAGCAGGGTGGCGGCGCGGTTGACCGCGAGTATGTCTGGTGCATTGACCCGATTGACGGCACCGGGGCGTTTGTCGCGGGCCTCGCCACCTGGTGCGTCTCGGTGGGCGTCTTGCGCTGGGGCGAGCCGTACCTGGGCGTCATTTACCTGCCGCTGCTCGACGACTGTTACTGGGCCGACGCCGCTGGCCCCGCCTTTCGCAACGACGAACCGATCACGGTCAGCGCGGCGACCACGATTGACGGCAACGACTGGATCAGCATCTCGTCGAACGCGCACCGCAAATTTACGATTGACTTTCCCGGCAAGGCGCGTGGCCTCAGCAGCATCGCCGCCGATTGCTGTTACGTGGCGCGGGGCAGTTCGCTTGGTGCGCTGATTGGGCGGGCCAACCTGTGGGATCTGGCGGCTGGCTTCGCGATTCTACGCGCCGCCGGGGCCGTGGTCGTGAACCTCAGAGATGGTGCGCCCCTCGCGATCCCGGCGCTGCTGCACAGCCGTAAGCTGCCCGAGCCGCTTGTGCTTGGCCCGCCCCAACTGATCGAGGCACTGCGGGCGAGCATTACGCGCCGCTGAAGACCTGCCGTGTCCCGTCAGCGGGCAGCGGTCTTTCGTCGGGGTTCACGGCTTCAGTTCCATCAAGGTACACGTCAGCGCAGGAGAATGCGATGCAAAAGACCAAGGTACTGATCATCAACGCGATGGGGAGTATTCAGGGTGACACGGCGATGTTGCTGCTCGGCTTAGCGCGCCTTAATCCAGCGGCATTTCACATCTATGCCGTATCCATCCCCCGTGGTACCGTGTATGAATACCTGCGAACCCTGCCCCACGTCACCATTACGCCGATGGAACTAGGCGGTCAAGAACTCCCGCCGACCCGCCGTCTGGGTTCGCGGCAACGCATACTCGAAACAGCCCTCGCAATCCCTCGGATCATTGCCCTTGCTCAACGCACGCAGATCGATGTTATTCATACGATTGACCGCACCGTTGGCATGACAATTGCCTATATCGTCTCACTGCTCACCGGTCGTCCGTTGCTGTACGAGGCCCATAATGCGTTTTACATTGGTCATAGCCCCCAACACCGCCGCGTGTGGCGGCATGCAACCTACCTACGAGTGATCAGTCAGGAGATGCACGACGCCTTCCTGCCGCATGTTGACGATCCGCGCAAAATTGTTATTATTCCGAATGCGATTGAGGTTAGTCGCTATGATCCGAGGCAGTCCGGTGCAGCGGTTCGTCAGGAATTTGGCATACCCGACGCGGCCCAGGTCGTTATGCTGCTGGGGCGAATTAATCTCTGGAAAGGTCAGCGTGAGCTGATCTATGCGGCTGAGCTTGTCCTAAAAAAATACCCGGACACCTATTTTTTGATCGTAGGGCACAGCGAGGACGAGGCATACTTTGCTAAGCTGCAAGCCTTGATCAAGGAACTGCATGTCGATCATCGCTTCAGCTTCTTGGGCTATCGCCGCGATGTGCCTACGGTTCTTGCTGCTGCGAACATCGCTACGATGCCTTCGTATAGTGAGCCTTTCGGCCTAGTGGCGCTTGAGGCGATGGCGATGGAGAAGCCGGTGATCGCCACCCGCGCCGGGGGTGTCCCAGAGTTTATGACCGATGGCGAAACAGGGTTGTTGATCCCGCCAGAGGATCATATCGCGCTGGCTGATGCCATTCTTAGGTTGCTGAGTGATCCCGTCCAAGCTCAACGTCTGGGCGAGCGCGGTCGTCAGCATGTGCTAGCGCATTATTCAGACCAGACCTATGGGGCAAAGATAGCGGATCTGATTAAGCGCACAGCGCTGCGACGCACGAAAGCGACAGCGCCATAATATGGGGCCACCGTCTGCGTGGTTCGTAGTAGCGGCTTCAGCCGCAGCCCATTGCAATGGGCTAAAGCCCAAACTACGAACGGTCAAGCCAGAACCGCCGATTCTGAACCTTGTCTTACAGCGTGATCAGGGCAAGCTCTGGCGAGGTGTTCGTGCGTGCTGCGTAGCGGGCGGCGATGCGGGTGTAGATTTGGTCGATGGCGGGGTAGACCGCACGCCAATCGTAGCGCTCAAGGACGTGGTGCCGTGCGGCGGTGGCGATGCGGTCGCCCAGGTCGGGGTCGCGCAGCAATAAGGCCACGGCGTCGGCGAACGAACTGGGCGTGTCGGCCACTAGCAGATGCTCGTACGGGGTCAGGTCAAGGTCGGCGCACGCCACCGAGGTAGCCACGACGGGGATGCCACGGGCCAGCGCCTCCGGCAACATCACGCGCATGCCGCCGTTGCTGCGAAGCGGTGCGATGATGACGGCGGCCTGGGCGAGGTAGGGCTGTAGGTTGACGAGGCCGGTCACCTCGATGGCGGGGTTGTTCTCAGCCAGGGCGCGGATCTCGGGCGTGGGCTGCCCGCCGCAGATGCAGAGGCGGCTGTCGGGCACGGCCCGCCGCACTAGCGGGTACACTTCGCGGGCGAACCAGATGATGCCCTCGGCGTTTAGGGGCCAGCCAGGGGTCGCGAGGCTCAGCACGACCAGCGGGGTCGCGACACGATCCAGCGGCGCCAGCGCTTCGCCATCAACGCCGATGGGGATGACGGTGAGATCGTGCGCTTTGCCGGTCGCCAGGAGCGCCGCGTGATCTTCTTCGCTCACGATGGTGACGGCCTCGAAGGTGGCGCAGATGTGGCTCTCGTAGAACCATAGGTGCCGGGCTTCGAGACGGTAGACCCAGCTCATGGGCCAACGCCGCTGGCGCGACTGCCGTGCCCGGATCGTCCAGACGGCGTTGTGCGCGTCGAGCAGGCGCGGCATGGGCAGCGGCTCGGCGTAGGGCGCCATCACAATCTGGTCAGCGTGGACTACGTCGAAGGGCTCGCCCGCCGCCGCTGCCTCGGCCACTAGGCGGGCCAGCAGTGTGTGAAGGGCGCGGCTGGAGTGATACCCGACGGTGTAGGGCGTTCGTCCGACGATTATGCCGACCAGCGCACGCAGCTTGCGCCACGTTGATGGTTCGTGCATAACCGTGTGGATGGCGGCACAAAACGGCGCAAGCGCGGCGGCCTGCTCTTGTTCAGCTTGGTCGTGGGCCAAGCTTACCAGCGTCACCCGATGCTGGGTGGACAGGTGCCGGAGCAACTGATACGTCTTCGTCCGTGGCCCGTTATCGGGCGGGTGGGGAACACCATGGGTGAGTAAGAGAATGTTCATTTGTCGCTCTTCTCGCTCATCGCTGAGGCTGGATTTCCCCATACTTAGGGGCGTTAGACAAGGTTTCAGGCGCCAGGTGTTAGGTGTCAGACCGAGCATAGCCGAAAGCCCTGTGTGTGCTGAAACGGTACCGTATCCGTACACGGGTGGCCTGACCCCGCAGAATCAGTATGGTGAACCATCAACAAGCTAGACGGCTACGCTCACTTGGCGCATGCTAACCTGGATACTTGGTACTATGAAAAGCTGGAGGGCACCTTTTGGATTCGCCCAGTATACCGCAATCCGATGAACACCCTATAGCAGATGGGGCAGTTACGATTGCGGTCTTGTCATCAGCGGGCGCGTGATGTGCTACGATAGGGCGCACCGCGTGTGTCTGGGTCGCCGATCTGTCATGGAGTGCTCTGTATGTCGTTGGCCGCTGCTGGTCGTCGCCCCCTGGCCCTGGTGGGCCTGAGTGGGGCCGGTAAGTCTACGGTGGCCCGTGTGCTGGCCGCACGGCTTGACCTGCCCCTGCGCGACACTGATGCGTTGGTGTCCGCCGCCGCCGGTATGCCCGTGGCCCAGATCTTCGCCGAGCGCGGTGAGGCCGCCTTCCGTGCGCTTGAGACCGCCGCGTTGACCGTCGTCCTGGCTGACGGCCCCGCTGTGGTTGCGACGGGCGGCGGGATTGTCCTGCGTGAGTCCAGCCGAACCTTGTTGCACACCGGCGCCTTTGTCGTCTGGCTTGACGCCCCCGACGCCGCCCTGCTCGCTCGCCTGCACGCCCACGACGAGATGCGCCCGCTGCTCGTTGGCGATGCCGCCGCTCGCCTCGCCACCCTGCGCGCCGCCCGCGCCACCCTCTACGCCGAGGTCGCCCATCTGCACGTGGCAACCGACGGTCTGAGCGTCGCGGCGGTCGCTGATGTGATTATAAGCTCTTATGTACTATAATAGTCGCCCAGAGATGGGCTTTGATGCCTACGCCGGAGCATGTTTCAATGGCTAAGATCGAGCTTCACGCCTGGTATCGCCAGTACCGCAAACTTAAAGACCAGGCCGCCGATGCGATTCTGCTCTTCCGCTTCGGTGACTTTTACGAGACGTTTGACGATGATGCCAAGCTGATCGCCGAGCTGCTTGAGGTCACGCTCACCCGCAAAGATTACGCGATTGATAAGAGCTTGCCCAAAGATAGCCAGAAGCTCTGGGCGCCAATGGCCGGCATGCCCTATCACGCAGTCGAGCGCTACGTCACCGATTTGGTCGGGCGCGGCTACCGCGTCGCCATCGCCGAGCAGCTCACCGCCACTGAGTCAACCCGCACCGACACGCGCCCGCGCTCGGTCTACGCGGGCGGCATTCACCACGCGGCCCCCGGCGAGATGAGCAAGATGGTGCATCGCGAGATCGTGCGCGTGATTACCCCCGGCACCGTCATTGACGGCACGATGCTCGCCGCCACCGCCAACAATTATCTCGCCGCCACCATGATTGAAGGTGGCACCATCGGCCTCGCCTACGCCGACCTCAGCACCGGCGAGTTTGCCGCCGCCGAGTTTAGCGGCGAACGCGCCGTCGCGCAGCTTCAGGGCGAACTGGCCCGCCTCCAGGTCGCCGAGCTGCTCGTCCCCGACAGCGAGGCGCTGCGCCTGCCCGCGTTTACGCCCGCCCAATCCCGCCTCACCCAAGACCTCGCCCCGCTGACCAAGGGCGAGCGCGACATGCTCCTGCCCAACGAGCGGGTCGCCCGCCCGGTTGACGGTGAGAGCGAGGCCCGCTGGGCGCGGGGCCACATCACCGCATGGCCCGCATGGCGCTGGGATCTGCGTGAGGCCCGCGAGATTCTGCTGCGCCAGTTACGGGTCGCCTCGCTGGTCGCCTTTGGGCTGGAGGCCCGCCCGCTCGCCGCCCGCGCCGCTGGCGCCCTGCTCCAGTATGTCCACGAGACGCAGCGCCACCAGGCCGTCCAGCTCAACACGCTGCGGGTCTACACCACCGGCAGTTTTATGCTGCTGGACGCGCAGACGCGGCGCAATCTTGAGCTGCTTGAGTCGAACCGCCAGGGTGCCAAGACGGCCCTGGTGCATGTCCTCGACCGCACGCGCACCCCGATGGGCGCCCGCCTGCTGCGCCGCTGGATCGCCCAACCCCTGACCGAGCTTGATCCGCTGCTCGCGCGCCAAGAAGCCGTGGCCCGTCTGGTGGACAACACGCTCATCCGCACCGCTCTGCGCGAGGCGCTGGCCCCGATTGGCGACATGGAGCGTGCGCTCAACCGCGTTGTCCAGGGCACCATGGTCGCCACCCCCCGCGACCTCGTGCAGCTCCGCGCTTCGCTGCGGGCGCTGCCCGCTGTCCTCAGCGCAACCGGCACGACGCTGGCGGCGCTGCTGCCAGAGGACAACCGCCGACCGACCGACGTGGCCCCACTTCCAGCGGCAACCGCCGACGAGGACGATCTCTTTGGTGAGGCTGATCAGGCCGACGGCGCCACCCGCAGCCCGCAGCCCGCAGCCCTCAGCCCTGCGCTTGACCCCTGCGCCGATCTGCTCGACCTGCTCGAACAGGCGCTTGACGATGAGCCGCCCGCGCTGCTCGGGGCCTCGAACTACCTGCGCGCTGTCGAGGAAGGCGGCGAAAAGCCCCGGCGCGTCATTCGCCCCGGCTTCGACCCACGCCTCGACGCGCTGGTCAAAGGCAGCCGTGGCGCCCAGGATTTTATTGATCGCCTAGAGGGCAAAGAGCGCGAACGCTCCGGCATCAAGACGCTGAAGGTCGGCTTCAACCACGTCTTCGGCTACTACATCGAGATTTCGCGCACGGTTGATCAGAAGCTCGTTCCGAGCAATTACCAGCGCAAACAGACCCTGGTCGCCGCCGAGCGCTACGTCACCGAGGAGTTGAAGTACTACGAGGGGCTGGTCAGCGACGCGAAGCTGAAGATTGTTGATGTGGAGCGCGATGCCTTTGCGCTGCTCTGCGAGCAACTCAGCGTCGGCGCCGAGCGGCTGCGCCACGTCGCCCGTGCGCTCGCCCACCTCGACACCGTCGCCGCGCTCGCCGAGGTCGCCGTGCGCGGGCGCTACACGCGCCCCCTGCTTGACACCAGCACCCGGCTGGCGATTATGGGCGGGCGGCATCCTGTCGTCGAACACATGCTTGACGAAGCCTTTGTGCCCAATGATCTGACCCTCGACACCGACGAGGCGCAACTGCTGATCATCACCGGCCCGAACATGGCCGGCAAAAGTACGGTCTTGCGCCAAGCCGCCCTCATCGTCCTCATGGCCCAGATTGGCGCGTTCGTGCCCGCTGATCGGGCCAGAGTCGGGCTGGTTGATCGGATCTTCACGCGCATCGGTGCCCAGGATGACATCGCCACCGGCCAAAGCACGTTTATGGTCGAGATGACCGAAACCGCCGCCCTGCTGCTCCAGAGCACCCGGCGCAGCCTGATCATTCTCGACGAGGTTGGGCGCGGCACCTCGACCTACGATGGCATGGCGATTGCCCGCGCCGTGGTCGAATACATTCACAACGAGCCGCGCCTCCAGAGCCGGACGCTCTTCGCCACCCACTACCACGAGCTGATCGCCCTAGAGAGTCAGCTTCCCCGGCTGCGTAACTTCCACATGGCCGCCGTCGAGCAAAACGGGCAGGTCGTCTTCCTCCACGAATTGCGCCCCGGCGGCGCTGACCGCTCCTACGGCATCCACGTCGCCCAGTTGGCGGGCATCCCCCTCGCGGTCATCGTGCGCGCCGCCACGCTGCTGGCCGAGCTAGAGGGCGCCCGCAAGGACGAGGGCGATAGGCGGAAGGAGGCGGCAGGTAGCCCGTCGCCCGCAGCAACCCCGCCGCCTTCGGCGCAACTCAATCTCTTCGACACCGCGCCCAACGCCCTGCTCGCCTACCTGCGTCAGCTCGATCTCAACGCGCTGACGCCCATCGAAGCGCTGCTCAAGCTCGCCGAGTTGCAGAAGCTGGCGGGCGCGGCATAAGGCGCGGGGGGGCAGAGCGGGCGTGTCCGGTGGCTGAAGCCACGGGCTACGCGGGGCGAAGGCCGCCTGCGCGGCCTAGATGAGCCTGCGAAGGCAGGCTTCGCAGATCAAGAGCCGGGGACTTCAGTCCCCCGGCGGGCAACCGCCCGCCCCAAACCCCGCCCACGCCGAGCGCCCCCGCGAACCTGTGGTACACTACCGCCGAGCCTGACCCGTCGGAGAGATGCTGTGGAAGTCGTCCGCACCCTTGAACCAGGACTCACCACCCGCCCGTCGGTTCTGACCATGGGCAAGTTCGACGGGCTACACCTCGGCCACCAGCAACTGATTGGCACCACCATCGAGCGCGCCCAAAGCCTCGGGCTTGGCAGCGCTGTCCTCACCTGGGAGCCGCACCCCAACGCGGTGATTCGGGCGGGCCAGCCGCTAGAATTGCTCTCCAGCCTTGAGGAAAAGATCGAGCTGATCGCCCGCCTTGGCCCCGACCGCCTCTTCGTCCTCCCCTTCACCCACGAAACGATGACCACCGGCGCCAATGTCTATATGCGTCAGATTTACGCCACGCTGCCCTTCCGTGAACTGTGGGTCGGCGAGGGCTTCGCGATGGGCAAGAACCGCGCCGGTGATGTCCCCAGCCTGATGCTCATCGGTGCCCAGTTGGGCTTTGCCGTCGGTGCCCTGAGCAAAATTGTACTCGGCGGCCTCCCCGTCAGCTCCTCACGGGTGCGCGAGGTGCTGCGCGCTGGCGATGTCGCCTCCGCCCACACGCTCCTGGATCGCCCCTTCGGCCTGCGCGGCATCGTGGTCGCGGGCGACCAGCGCGGGCGCGTCATCGGCTTCCCCACCGCCAATCTGCACATCGACGCGGCCCACGTCCTCCCCGCCGATGGCGTCTACGCCTGTCGCGCCTACCTCAACGGCGTCGGCCTGCCCGCCGTCACCAACATCGGCCTGCGCCCCACCTTTGGCAATTTGCACCGCACGGTCGAGACGCACTTGCTCGACTGGAGCGGCGACCTCTACGGCACGTCCATCCGCGTCGAGTTTCTGCACCGCCTGCGCGGCGAGCAGAAGTTTGACGGCATCGCGGCGCTCATCGCCCAGATCCAGCACGACGCCGCCCGCGCCCGTGAACTGTTGCGCCCATGAGTCTGACCCATCCGACGCCCGCTGCGGTGCTGACACAGCCCCGCTCGCGCCTGACCGTGGCCGTCATCAGTGCCCTCGTTACCCTGGCCGCCCTCTGGCTGAGTCTGCTGCCCGCCCGCACCCTCAGCGTTGATGTCGGCACCTTCGGCTCCGGCGACCTCATCTACCTCAGCGGCGTCTACCATCGCGAGTCAGCGGATGACGCTAATCCCGACGCCCGCGCCTACCGTTGGGCGCGCGGCGACGCCACGATCACGCTGCCCGTTGGTCAGGCTGGCGCCACCATCTTCAGCGTCGAGATGTACGCCGTACCCCAGCCCGGTGGTGGCCCGCTGCCCTTCGCCATGCACGCTGGCCCAACGACCAGCGCCTTTGCCGTTGGCGAGGCCGTGCGCGTCTACCGCGTGCTCATCCCCGCCAGCGCCATCGAGGCGGGCGTCGTGCGGCTGCGCTTCGCCTGTCGCAGCTTCACCCCACCCGGCGATGACCGACAACTCGCCGTGGCCCTCGACCGCTTCAGCCTGCGCCCCCTTGGTGCGACCGGCCTGCCCGCGCTGCCGATTTTTGGGATCGAAGCCGTGGTTAGCGGCATGGTGGCGCTCCTAGTTTGGGCTAACCGGATGCCCTGGCGAGTCGTCGCCGCAAGTGCGCTCGCGGGGGCAGCCCTGCTCGTTTTCCTGAACCTAAGCGCCCGCTACTGGCTTGGCCTCGCCGCCTGGCCCCTTGCCGCCGTAGCGACCGCCCTGGCGGGGGCAAGCCTGCTGGCCCGCCGTCTGCTCCCCCAAACGACCACCACCGAGGCACGTTTTATCCGCGCCCTCTGGCGCATCGCCCTGGCTGGCCTCGCCATCAGACTGATCGGCGTCAGCGCCCCCGGCTTCGCCTTCAACGACCTCGACATCCAGTCCATTCTGCTCCGGCGCGTCGTCAGCGGCGATACCTACCTCTCCGTAATCTCGCACGAGTTCGGCGGCGGCCAGACCTTCTACCCCTCGGGGCCGTATTTGCTGGTGCTGCCGCTGCTGCTGCTGCGCCCGGCGCTGCCCTTCGCCCTGCATCTCGGTGCGGCGCTGTTCGACGGCTGCGCCCCCGTTGGCTTGGCCCTCATCGCCCGCGAGCTTGGGCTGCGGTGGCGAACGGCGCTGGTTGCGGCGGCGCTGCTCGCCGTGCTGCCCATCCAGCTCACCGCGCTCTGGTGGGGCTTTTTTACCAACATCGGCGGGCAGGCGCTGCTCCTGCTGCTGCTCTGGCTGCTGCTACGGCACACACGCCGTCCCACCAGCGCCAGCGCGGGGCTGCTCTTCATCGCCCTAAGCCTAGTCCTCGTCTCGCATGTGGGTGTGCTCATTCTGACCGGTACGGCGGCGGCGCTGGCCCTGGGGCTGGCGTGGCTTCCGGCGCGACCGTCGGGGGCGGCGTGGCGGGGGCTGCTGCTGGCCGGCGTGGGCGCCGTGGCCGTCTTTGCCCTGGCCTACCTGAGCTTCGTGGCCACCCCGATGCTCGGCTCGGCGCAGGGCGTCCTGACCAGCGGCAGCGGGCGGCTCACGCCCGCCCGGCTGGCGCAGGGGCGGGCCTATCTCGTAGACATGTTGCCCGTGGCGCTCTGGCGCGGGCTAGGCACGCTATCTTTTCTGTTGCTGGCGCCGGGGCTAGCGCTCATCTGGGCGCGGGCCGGGCGACCGCTGGGGCGGGCGGTAACCGTCGGCTGGCTGCTGGCACCCTTGCTCTACGTGGTCGTCGAGTACCTCTACTTGGTGCAGGTGCGCTACATCTATTTTCTGGCACCGCTCTGCTGCCTCGCGACGGGCGCGGTACTCGACCACCTGTGGACGCGACGAAGTGGGCGGGCCGTCGCGGTGTTTATCTTGGCCCTGATCGCTTGGCTCGGCCTCGCCCTCTGGTTCAACGGGGCCATCGTGGGCCTCAAGATGTCGCTGGTGCCACTGACGCACTAGCGGCTCACCACGGTGCAGGCACACCAAGAGGGGGTTCAGGGAACGTCAAGCCTCCCTGAACCCCCTCCCTCATGCTGCTACCGGCCCCCGAACATCCCCGCGAACTGTGCCCACAGGCCCAGAAAGAAGGCCGGCAGGCGCGCAAAGAAGCCTGGGTCAAAGAGCAAGATGGTGCCGACGCCGACGACCAGCGCCAGCAGCACCGCCACCAAGACAATAATCCAGCGTGGTACCGGGCGTGGCACGGGCACGCCGCCGAGCGCCGGTAGCGGGGTCACGACCTCGCCGTAGCTTTGGGCCTTGAGATCGTCGAGGATACTGCTTGCGTCGAGGCCCAGATAGTCGGCGTAGTCTTTGAGCATCTGGGGGGACGCAGGGCCACGGGGCAGCAGGGTGAACTTCTCGTCCTCGATTGCCTGGAGGTACGACATCCGTATCTTTAGCTCATTCTCGATCTGCACCAAGGTCAAGTGGCGGCGCTGGCGCTCGGCGCGCATCCGCCGCCCGAGGCCACCGTCACCGACATCGGGCAAAGGCGGCTCGGCGGGGCGCTGGGGCGTGGCAGGGGGCGGCGTACGCAGCAGCGCCATCTCCTCGGCATCGCTCATGAACACCGTCTCGTCCACGACGGGGCCACGACGCGAGTTTCGGCGCACGCTCGGTGGAGGCGTGTAGGTGCTGACGTTCGCCGCGCCTAGCGGGGCGGTTGCGGTGTCGGGGCTGGCCGGGGCTGCGGGGGCGGTCGCGCCGGTGCCGCCGTCGGGCGTGGCGCGTGCCGTCACCGTGTCGGGGCTGGCCGGGGCTGCCGGGGGCGTACCGACACCGTTCCGTGTCGGGGCTGCCGGGGGCGTACCGGCTCCGTTCCGAGTCGGGGCTGCCGGGGCGGTGCTGCTCCCAACGGCGCGGGCCACGGCGCTTATCCGAGTGAGCGGCTCGGTTGGCACGGTCTTGGCGCTTAGGGCTGGGCTGAGCGCCGTCGCCGTCAGCGGCACACCGATGCGCGTGCGAACCCGCGCCAGCAGTTCAACCGAGCGATAGGGCTTCGCGATGTGGTCAATGGCCCCTTCCTCAAGCGCCCGCACCACATCCTCCTCGCGGGCCGCGCCGCTCAGCACCAGCACCGGCGTCTCGGCGGCTAGGCGCCCCAGCAGATCCCAGCCTTTATTATTGCCCGAGCGCACCTCAAGGATCACCAGATCGGGGCGCTGTTCGACGTAGAGTTGCTCACCGTGGCCAAGGTCGCTGCTTTTCGCCACCTCGAAACCGGCATCCTCAAGCTGGATGCCGATGCGTGCGAGGAGGGTCACATCGTCGTCTATAATCAAGATCGAAGGCAAGCCACTGCTCCTCTAAACCTTTGGGATGGGGCGCCAACGTCGGCCAGACGAGCCGACATTATACCATTTATGCAGAGTCTCTACGATGTGCTTGTGGTCGGCGCCGGACACGCGGGCTGCGAGGCTGCCGCTGCCGCCGCCCGCATGGGCTGTCGCACCCTGCTGCTCACCACCGACCTCGACAAGCTGGCCCACATGGCGTGCAATCCCAGCATTGGTGGGCCAGCCAAAGGCCACCTTGTGCGCGAAATTGACGCGCTGGGTGGCCTGATCGCCCGCGTTACTGACCGCACCGCCATTCAGATCCGCCTGCTAAACGAGAGCAAAGGCCCCGCCGTTCAGTCGTTGCGCGCCCAGTGCGACAAGCGGCTCTACGCCCAGGTGATGAAGCACGAGCTTGAGCGCATCCCCGGCCTCGCTCTCAGCCAGGCTATGGTGGAACAGATCATCCCGCCGCAGGGGGCGGAAGCGGCGTTTGCGGTGGTGACGCACACCGGTTGGGTTTACCGGACGCGCACTCTGGTGCTGACCACGGGCACCTTTTTGCGCGGGCGGGCCATTGTCGGCCAGGCGGTATGGGGCGCAGGGCGCGCTGGCGAACCCCCCGCCGTGGCGCTCGGCGAGGCGCTGGCGGGCCTCGGTTTCCCCCTGGTGCGCCTAAAGACTGGCACGCCCCCCCGCATTCACGCACGCAGCATTGATTTTACGCGCACCGAGGTGCAGCACGGCAGCGACGTGCCGCTCTACTTTGGGCACTACGATGCCGAGCCGACGAACGACGATTTTGAGCAGCAACAACCTTCGTCCATCGGCGCTGGTCGTTCGGCCCCGCCCGCCCCCGCCTTTCGCGGCCCGCCCGCCGCGATCTATCCGCACCCGCAGCTCGACGGTTGGCGCCCGCAACTCCCCTGCTATCTCGTTCACACCACGCCGGAGTTTCACGCCATCATCAGGGCCAACCTCGACCGTGCGCCGCTGTTCAGCGGGGTGATTGAAGGGGTCGGGCCGCGCTACTGCCCCAGCATCGAGGACAAGATTGTGCGCTTCGCCGACAAAGCGCGCCATGCGCTCTTCCTGGAGCCGGAGGGCTGGGATACGCACGAGGTCTATGTCCAGGGCTGCAACACCTCGCTGCCCGAGGATGTCCAGCGGGCGATGCTGCACGCCATTCCCGCGCTGCGCGACGCCGAGCTGATGCGCGTCGGCTATGCGCTTGAGTACGACGCCGTCGCCACGGGCGAACTGGGTGCCGACCTTCAGACCCGTCGCCTGCCCGGCCTCTTCCTGGCGGGCCAGATCAACGGCACCACCGGCTACGAGGAGGCCGCCGCCCAAGGGCTGATCGCCGGGATCAACGCCGCCCGCCGCGTCCAGGGTGCGCCCGCCATCATTCTGCGGCGCGACCAAGCCTACATCGGCGTGCTGATTGACGATTTGGTCACCAAGGCGATTCACGAGCCGTATCGGATGTTCACCAGCCGGGCCGAGCATCGCCTGCTGCTGCGTGGCGATAACGCCGACTTGCGCCTTACCCCGCTGGCGTACGAGTTAGGGTTGGTGGATGCCGCCCGTGCCGCTGCGGTTGAAGCCCGTCGCAGCGCCGTCGCGGAGCTACGCGCCGCCCTTGCGGGCCACCGCATTTTTCCCTCCGCCGCCGTGAACGCACGCCTTGAGGCGGTGGGCGTCGGCCCGCTGAGCCAGCCTGCCAGCGCCGCCGAGTTGCTGGCGCGCCCGCTGGTGCGCTACGGGCAGTTGCGCGAGGCGCTGGGCTTGCCGGTCGCCCTGGCCCACGTGGCTGAGTTGGTCGAGGTGGAGTGCAAGTACGGCGGCTACATCGTGCGCCAGCAGCGCGAGGTCGCGCGGCTCCGCAAGATGGAGGATCGCCGCATTCCCGCCGATCTTGATTACGCGAAACTAGCTGGGCTACGCAACGAGGCCCGCCAGGTACTCGGGCGCTTCCGCCCCGCCACGCTCGGCCAGGCGTCCCGTCTTGCTGGCATCAACCCCGCCGATGTCGCCATTGTGCTGTTCGCCCTTGAGCGCCGCCG
>CAIWXH010000844.1 GCA_903916565.1 uncultured Oscillochloris sp.
GGGGTTGCCCCGTCGCCTGCCGGGGGGCTGACGCCCCCGGCTCTGCGTGACGAAGCCCGCCTACGCGGGCTGGATGCGCCTGCGAAGGCAGGCTTCGCAGATAAAGAGCCGGGGACTTTAGTCCCCCGGCGAGCGATAGTGACGCAGCGCGACGAAAGGCCAACAATGCCTATACGCGGCTTGATCAGCCTGATGGTCGTCGCCCTGCTCGCCGTCCAGTTCTTCAGCCTGCGCCTGCCGCCGCCGCTGAACCTGCCGCCGCCTCAGACGGTCGCGACCAACAACCCGCTGGTCGGCGTCCACACCCGGCTCACGGGCGTGGGCGACGAGGCGTACATCCGGCATACGCTCGAACAGGTGCGCGAGCTGGGGGCGAGTTGGGTGGTCGAGCTTTTTCCATGGGCCTATGTGCAGCCCCGTTCGCGCTACGGCTACGACTGGGCTGGTGCCGATATGGTCATGCAGCACGCCCGCCGCCAAGGGCTGCAGGTCGTCGCCCGTCTCGACATGGTGCCCGCCTGGGCGCGACCGGCGCACACCACCGACCGCTACCTCGATCCCGCGCATTATGCCGACTACACCGCCTTCGTGGTTGCCTTTGCCAAGCGCTACGCGCCGCTTGGCGTGCGCCACCTGATTATCTGGAATGAGCCAAATCTGCGCTTCGAGTGGGGCGAGCGTGCGCCCGACCCTGGCGCCTACGCCGCGCTGCTGAAGGTCGTCTACCCCGCCGTCAAAGCCGCCGTCCCCGAGGCCATCGTCATCGCTGGCGCGCTCTCGCCCGGCACCTCGCTTGATGACGGCCAGACGCGCATGGACGATATGCAGTACCTCGCCTCGCTCTACGACGCCCAGATCGGCCCCTATTTCGACATGTGGGCCGTTCACGCCTACGGCGGGCAAGCGCCGCCGGGGGCGGAGCCTGACCCGGCGACGGTGAACTTTCGGCGCATCGAGCTGGTGCGCCAGATGCTGGAGCGCTTCGGCGACAGCACCAAGCGGCTTATCGTCACCGAGGGCGGCTACAACGACCACCCGCGCTGGAGCGCCGCCGTGCGCCCGGCTGACCGCATCCGCTGGACGATTGCCACCTACGAGCAGGCGCGCCGCTACCCCTGGCTTGAGGCCGTGGCGCTCTGGCAGTTCACGACGCCCTTTGCAACGCGCTCGTACCCTGACGCCTGGAACTTCGTCGCCCCCGACGGCACGCCACGGGCGATCTACCAGGCGGTGCAGGCGTATGCCCGTCGAGAATGAGCCAAGGTTTCAGGGGCCAGGGGTCAGGTTTCAGACCGAGCGCAGCAACAAGCGCTGCAAGCACCAGAACGGTGAAACGGCTACGAACCTTGGCTAAGGTTCAGGCGATGGTATGGTTTGCGTTCATACACACCGTTGCGTTTGATGGTGTTTGTATCCCGTCTGCTAACGTTGTGACATCCATACAAACGTGCTATACTAGCGCCGTCACGGATTGGCCGTGGTGTTGCACCTGCACAAATCATGGGCGGTTCTGCCACAAACACACGGGTGGCAGGTAAAATGATGACCGTGATGGCTCCAACGGCGCGAACGCTCAGACTCGGTGACTCTGTGACGCATGGTGGAAGGCCAGACGGGTGCGGTTTCATCCTATGGAACGTCAAGCAGCGACGGCACAGACGAGAGAATCAACCTCAGGCGCACGCACGACCAGGAGTGCACGTAGCCCCAAACGCTTCGGCAATGGGGTAGGGGGCATGTAGTCTGCCCTGTAGGGATTGCCCCTACGAACTGAGTATCTTGCAATAAAACGCTAGGAAAAAGAGTACTATAATCAGCGCCGGATCGTCCCTCAGCAGCTTGCGCCGCCACATCGCGCTCGATCTGTGCAGCGCCCAAACCCTTATGAAGAGCATGCCTGAATATTCAGCAGGAGCAGACGACCTATGAAGACGTATCGGCTGGCCCGTCGGCTGGCGCAACTTGAGCCATCCGCCACCGCCGCGATGAACGCCCGCGTGCAGCAACTGCGCGCCGAGGGCGTCAAGGTGATCTCGTTTAGCGTCGGCGAGCCAGATTTCAACACCCCCGAGCCGATCAAGGCGGCGGGTATCGATGCGCTGAACAAGAACCTAACTCACTACACCCCCGCTGGCGGCATCGTCGAGCTACGCAAGGCCATCGCCGCCCGCGTCAACGCCGACCAGGGCCTCACCTACACCGCCAACCAGATCTGTGTCACCACCGGGGCCAAAGAGGGGCTGTACCTCGCCTTTCAGGCGCTCTGCGACGAAGGCGACGAGGCGATTATCCCCGCGCCCTACTGGGTCAGCTATATCGAGCAGGCCAAGCTCGCCGGGGCCACGCCGATCACCCCGATGACCACCGACGCCACGGGCTTTCGCCTGACCCCCGAGCAACTGCGCGAGGCCCTCACCCCACGCACGAAGATCGTCGTCCTGAACTCGCCCTCGAACCCCACCGGGGCCGTCTACAGCGCCGCCGAGCTGCGCGCCCTCGCCGATGTGCTGCAGGACAGCGAGGCGATCATCATCACCGATGAGATCTATGACGCGATTAGTTATGTTGAGTATGCGCGCTGGCTTCAGGTCGCCCCCGAGTTCGCCGACCGCACCCTGATCGTCAACGGTGCCTCGAAAGCCTACGCCATGACGGGCTGGCGCGTCGGCTATGTGGCTGGCCCGCTGCCAATCGTCACGGCGATCAAGGACATCCTGAGCCACACCAGCACCCATACGGCCTCGATCTCCCAGTACGCCGCCCTAGTCGCCTACACCCCCAACGCGGAACTTGACCAGACGGTGCGCGACATGGCCGCTGCCTTCCTCAAGCGCCGTGACCTGATCCTGGGGCTGCTGGCCGAGATTCCCGGTATCACCTGCGCCGTGCCCGACGGGGCGTTCTATGTCTTCCCCAACATCACCGGCCTGCTCAACCGGCCCCTGAAGAATGGCACCGTCTGCACGACCAGCGACGAGCTGAACAACTATCTGCTCGACCAGGCCCACATCGCCTGCGTCGGCGGCGAGTCGTTCGGTGCCCCCGGCTACATCCGCTTCTCGTATGCCACCAGCGAGGCCGACATCATCGAGGGTGTTCGGCGCTTCCGCGAGAGTGTTAGCTGATGTGAGACGGGGGACGGGGGGATTGGGAGACACGGGGACGGAGGGATTGGGGGACAGTTCTCAGCATCCCCGTGTCCCCGTGTCCCCGTGTCCCCGTGTCCCCGTGTCCCCGTGTCCAGAGAATAAAATTGACGCAAATGAGCAACCTCACCGCCCTTATCCCCCGTCTCGCTGGTCAGCGCATCCTGGTCGTCGGCGACGTAACCCTCGACGAGTACCTCTACGGGCGGGCCACCCGCCTCTCGCGTGAGGCGCCCATTCCCGTGCTTGAACTGCTGCGGCGCGAGATTATCCTCGGCGGTGCCGCCAACCCTGCCCGCAACATCGTAGCCTTAGGCGGCCTTGCCACCCAGGTGGGCGTCGTGGGCGCCGACCCCGAGGGCGAACAACTCAGGGGTCTGCTGCACAAGGCGAACATCGCCGACCAGGGTCTTGTGGTTAGCCCCCAGCGGCCCACCACGCGCAAGACC
>CAIWXH010000845.1 GCA_903916565.1 uncultured Oscillochloris sp.
ATAACGTGGCGTCGTTAAGGCATAACGGAGCCGCGGTAAGGCATAACAGAGCCGCGTTGAGGCAAAACAGAGCCGCGTTGAGGCAAATCAGAGCCGCGTTAAGGCATAACGCGGCGTGTTTTGCTCCCTGTGCGGGCGAGGGGCCACATGGCGGTTGCACCGTCGTGCTACGGCCCCTCGCCCGGTGGCTGAAGCCACGGGCTAGTATCGGCGAAGCCCGCCTGCGCGGGCTGAACGAGCCTGCGAAGGCAGGCTTCGCACCAAAAGAGCCGGGGACTTCAGTCCCCCGGCATACGACGGGGCATACGACGGGGCAACCGCCATGTGCAACCATACAGCGCGCTTGACAGATAATCACCGCCTATGGTATCCTTGCGGCGGTTAGCGATTTGTGAAGATTGTAGACACCTATGACCTGCCGAACTGCAAACGTCCTCCTGGTAAACGGCCTCGTACTCCTCCTTATTGGTGGAGCATAAGTCGTTAGGGAGGAGGCTGAACGCCTCGGCAGACTGAGTAAGACTGACCTCCCGGACGAAACCGGGGGGTTTTTTCGTGGCCTACCC
Source organism: uncultured Oscillochloris sp. (assembly GCA_903916565.1). Taxonomy (GTDB): domain Bacteria; phylum Chloroflexota; class Chloroflexia; order Chloroflexales; family Chloroflexaceae; genus CAIWXH01. Next base: position 567 of record CAIWXH010000845.1, read on the forward strand.
CCTTAGTGTTGCCCGCTGTAGCGTAGACACAGCAGAGAGGAATGATCGTATGTCCAACCAGTTGACCGGCGCCCAGATCATGTGCGAGGCGTTGATCCGTGAGGGTGTCGAGGTGATGTTTGGCCTCCCCGGCGGCGCGATTATGCCCTTCTACTTTGCGATGTGGGAATATCGCGACCGCCTGCGCCACATTCTCTGTCGCCATGAGCAGGGCGCCGGTCACGCCGCCGAGGGGTACGCGCGCTCGACTGGGCGCATCGGCGTCTGTATCGGCACCAGCGGCCCCGGTGTGACTAACCTCGTCACGCCGATTGCCGACGCGATGATGGACTCGACCCCGCTGCTCGCCATCTGCGGCCAGGTCGGCAGCCATGTCCTGGGTCGGGACGCCTTTCAGGAGACGGACATCACTGGCATTACGATGCCGATCACCAAGCACAACTACCTAGTGAAGGATGTCAACGAGCTGCCCTACGTCTTTAAGGAGGCGATCTATATCGCCACCACCGGGCGTCCCGGCCCCGTCCTGATTGATGTCACCAAAGACGCGATGCAGAAACTCAGCGTGCCCAACTGGGATGTGAAGCTCAATCTGCCGGGATACAAGCCCACTTATGACCCAAACCACAAGCAGATTCGCGAGGCGCTGAAGCTGTTACTGGGTGCCAAAAAGCCCCTGATCATTTCGGGCAACGGCGTGGTCATGTCGGGCGCGACTGAGGAACTGCGCCTCTTCGCCGAGAAGCTGCGTATCCCCGTCATCACCACGCTGCACGGCATTGGCTCATTCCCCGAAGCGCATCCGCTGAGTCTGGGGCTGCCCGGTATGCACGGCTGGGTGCATGTCAATAAGGCCATTCAGGATTGCGATGTGCTGCTCAATATCGGCGGGCGCTTCGATGATCGGGTGACCGGCAAGGCCAGCACCTTCGCGCCGCACGCCAAGATCATTCACGTTGATATTGACCCCTCGGAGATCGGCAAGAATGTGAAGGTGGCGGTGCCGATTGTCGGCGATGCGCGCCGGACGCTGCAAGCGCTGCTCGATGAGATGCCCGAACGCGAAGCGTTGGGCCATCTGCACGCCCACGCCTCCGACTGGATGGAGCATATTCGCGATATTCAGGATCATCAGCAGGGCAAGCAGCAGTATAAGAACCGCTCCACGGAGCAGAATATGCCGCTGCCGCCGCACGCGGTCTATGATGCGCTGAATAAGACCCTGGCGCTGCACGGCAACTATCGCGTGGTCACCGATGTGGGCCAGCATCAGATGTGGGCCGCGCAGTTGCTTGAGAATAACGCCGGGCCGCGCACCTTTATGACTTCGGGCGGCGCTGCGACGATGGGCTTTGGCCTGCCGGCGGCGATGGGCGTGGCGGTGGCGCATCCCAACGATACGGTCTGGGTCGTGGCGGGCGATGGTGGCTTCCAGATGACCAACCAGGAGATGGCGACGATCATCCAGGAGGGCATCAAGAACGTGAAGGTGCTGATCATCAACAACGGCTATCTGGGCATGGTGCGCCAGTGGCAAGAGCTGTTCGAGAACAAGCGCTACAGCGGCACGCCGCTCAGCGGCCCGAACTTTGCCAAGCTGGCCGAGGCGTATTACTGGAAGGGCATTACGGTCGAGCACGCCGACGATGTGCAGGCGGCGATTGACGAGGCGCTGGCGACCGACGGCCCGGTGCTGATTGACTTCCGCGTCGAGCGTGAGGTCAACGTCTTCCCGATGGTGCCGCAGAACGCCGCGATTGGCGAAATGATCGTCGAGAATCCTGCGGTGTAAGGGGGGAGGGTTTTTCAAGGGAGGGCTTGGCCCTCCCTTGAACCCACCCAATTCAGGTTAAAAGGAGCTTGTCAGATGCGAAAACACACCATCGTTGCTTTGGTGCAGGATCGGCCCGGCGTGCTTAGCCGTGTCGCCGGTCTGGTGCGTCGGCGCGGCTACAATATCGAGAGCTTGGCCGTCGGTCATAGCGAGCAGCCCGGCATCAGCCGGATGACGATTGTCGTTGAGTCGGATCAGATTGATCAGGTGGTCAAGCAGCTTTATCGCCTGATTGAGGTGATTAAGGTCAGTGATGTCACCGACGACCCGACGGTCGAGCGTGAAATGGTCGTGCTGAAGCTGCACGTCGCCCCGCCCGCCCGCCACGAGATTGTCTCGATCAGCACGGTCTTCGAGGCCAAGATTGTTGATGTCGGCGTCAACTCGATGATTGTCGAGATGACCGGCACGCCCTCGAAGGTCGAAAACTTTATTGAGGTGGTGCGCCCCTACGGGATCAAGGAGATGATGCGTACCGGGCGCATCGCGATGGTGCGCGGCGCCCGTGGGCACAACGCCGAGCAGTACGTCGAGAACAACAGCGCGACGGTACCGGCGCTCAATTAGCTTAGAATGGCAGGGCGAACCACGTGGTTCGCCCTTTGTCTCGCGGGGCACACCGCCCCACCGATTGTCTGGGCGAAGTCTCGCCCCTTATGGAGAACCGAGCATTATGGCGGAGCTTTTCTACGACAAGCAGGCCGATCTTGAGCGCCTGAAGGGTAAGCCGATTGCGATCATTGGCTTTGGCAGCCAGGGCCACGCCCACGCCCGCAACCTCGCCGATAGCGGCCTAGCGGTGTGCGTCGGTCTGTACGAAGGCTCGAAGAGTTGGGCCAAAGTCGAGGCCGCTGGCCTCAAGGCGCTGACGGTTGCCGAGGCGGCGAAGGCGGCGCAGATCGTGATGATCCTCACGCCTGACACGGGCCAAGCGGCGATTTACCGTGAGCATATCGCCCCGCACATGGAGCCGGGGAAGACGCTGATGTTCGCCCACGGCTTCAACATTCGCTTCGGCCAGATTGTGCCGCCCGCCGGGGTTGATGTGAGCATGGTCGCCCCCAAGTCCCCCGGTCATCGCGTGCGCGAGGTCTACACGCAGGGCGGCGGCGTGCCCGCGCTGGTCGCGGTGCATCAGGATGCCAGCGGCGGCGCGTTGGCTGATGCGCTGGCCTACGCCAAGGGCATCGGCAGCACCCGCGCTGGTGTGTTGACCACCACGTTTGCCGAAGAGACGGAAACTGACCTGTTCGGCGAGCAGGTGGTGTTGTGCGGCGGCGTCAGTGCGCTGGTGAAGGCGGGCTTCGAGACGCTGGTGGCGGCGGGCTATCAGCCCGAGGTGGCCTATTTCGAGTGTATGCACGAGCTGAAGCTGATTGTCGATCTCTTCTACCAGGGCGGCCTGAACTACATGCGCTACTCGGTCAGCGACACCGCCGAGTGGGGCGATTATGTGGCTGGCCCGCAGATTATCACCGACCAGACCAAGGCGGCGATGAAGCAGATTCTTACCAACATTCAGACTGGTGCCTTCGCCGAGGATTGGATTGAGGAGAATCACACGGGGCGGGCGCGCTTCAACGCGCTGCGGAAGGCCGATGTGAATCACCCGATTGAGCAGATTGGCCTGCAACTGCGCCGTATGATGCCCTTCGTCAACCCGCGTGAAGTTACGCCGGGTGAAGGCGGAGCCTAATCGTCTGGGGTTTTAGGGGCGAACCTCGTTCGCCCCTGGCCCCGCTCTCTGAGGAGCAAACCTATTATGGAGTCTCACGTACGCATTTTTGATACGACCCTGCGCGATGGCGAGCAGGCTCCCGGCTGTACTTTGACCCTGGAAGAGAAGCTGGAAGTCGCCCGCCAGTTGGCGCGCCTGAACGTGGACATTATTGAGGCGGGCTTCCCCGCTGCCTCCCCCGGCGACTGGGCGGCGGTTCACGAGATTGCCCGCGAGGTCGGCACCGCCGACGGCCCCACCATCGCTGGCTTGGCCCGCGCCAATCGCGACGACATCGAGAAGGCGTGGACGGCCATTCAGCCCGCCGTGAAGAAGCGCATCCACACCTTCATGTCCACCTCGGACATTCACCTCGACCACCAGTTCCGCAAGACCCGCGCCCAGTGCCTAGAGATTATCCGTGAGATGGTCGGCTTCGCCCGTTCGCTCTGCGAGGATATTGAGTTCTCGCCGATGGACGCCGGGCGCAGCGAGCCAGCCTTCTTGCGCGAGGCTGTGGCTGTGGCGGTCGCGGCGGGTGCCACGACGCTGAATATCCCCGACACTGTCGGCTATCTCACCCCCGACGAGTACGGCGCGATGATCCGCGATCTCAACCAGAACGTGCCCGGCATCGAGCGCTGCATCATTTCGACGCACTGCCACGACGACTTGGGCGTGGCGGTCGCCAACTCGCTGGCGGGTGTGAGCAACGGGGCGCGTCAGGTCGAATGCACGATTAACGGCATCGGCGAACGGGCCGGCAACGCCTCGCTGGAAGAGGTCGTGATGGCGATTCATACGCGGGGCCAGTTCTACGGCGTGCAGACGCAGGTCAACACCACCGAGATTTCCCGCGCC
>CAIWXH010000846.1 GCA_903916565.1 uncultured Oscillochloris sp.
AGATGCAGCATCGCCTTGAGCTGGCGGGCGACATTGTCGGCGCCGTCGCGGTCGGCCTTGTTGACCACAAAGATGTCGGCGATTTCGAGCATCCCGGCCTTGATGCTCTGGATGTCATCGCCCATACCGGGCACCTCGACCACGAGCGTCGTGTGGGCAGCGCGGGCGATGTCAACCTCGCCCTGACCTGCGCCAACGGTCTCGATCAGCACCACCTGGAAATTGGCGGCGTCGAGCATGACGACGGCGTCGGCAGTGGCGCGGGCGAGGCCACCGAGGCGCCCGCGACTCGCCATCGAGCGAATGAAGACGCCTGGGTCGCCGCCAAGCACCTGCATCCGAATGCGGTCGCCAAGCACCGCGCCGCCCGTGAAGGGCGAGGTCGGGTCTACGGCGACGATACCGACGGTGACGCCACGGCGGCGCCACTCTTGGGCCAGCGCCGTGACCAGGGTACTTTTACCAGCCCCTGGTGGGCCAGTGATGCCGATGACGTGGGCGCCGCCCGCGTACGGGTAGGCAGCGGCCAGGAGCGCACGGGCCGGGGTGCCACCTGTTTCGACGACGCTGATCGCACGCGCCAGCGCGCGCCGGTCGCCCGCCCGCAGGCGCGGGATAAGTTCGTGATGCTGCATAGACCTCTGCGTTAGGCACTATTCGTGCGGCGCAGCGCGGCACCGCGCCGCGCCGCGATGGCAATGCTGCGTCGCTACCGTGCTACGCCTGCGTTCGCCTGGATGAACTTCACAATGTCGTGGGTCGAGGCACCAGGGCCAAAGACCTCGGCGACGCCGTGCTGGGTCTTGAGCGCGGTCGCGTCCTCGTCGGAGATGATCCCGCCTGCGACGACGAGCACATCGTCCATCGCTTGCGTTTTGAGCAACTGGGTCACACGGGGCAGCAACGTCATGTGGGCACCCGAGAGAATGGAGAGGCCCACCACGTCAACATCTTCCTGAAGGGCCGCCTCGACGATCATCTGGGGGGTCTGCTGTAGCCCCGTGTAGATCACTTCCATCCCTGCGTCGCGCAAGGCGCGGGCGATGACCTTGGCCCCACGGTCGTGGCCGTCGAGGCCGGGCTTGGCAACGAGTACGCGGATCTTTCGCTCCATCGGGGGCCTCCTATGTATGAATCGGCGGGCGCGCCGCCTGTTCGGTCAGCGTTCAGTGATGTAGGAAAATTATAACATGCCCGCAGCAAGGCTCCGCGCCAACAGGTGTCCCTTCCCATGGCTGAGGTAACATCGCCGCCGGGGGCTTTACCCAGAGGCGGGCGATGTGGCAACCGCAGGGCTGATGCAAAGTCGCCTTTTCCCCCTCACCCCCGGCCCCTCTCCCTCAAGGGGAGAGGGGAGATTCCTCAGTAGGATGGGTTCGACTCCCCCTCTCCCCTTGAGGGAGAGGGGGTTGGGGGGTGAGGGCTGGCGCGGTAAGCGGACTTTGCATCAGCTCTGGTGTCCACCGCCATGCCCCTAGGCGTAACGGTTCACCGTAGCTATAATGGGGCATGCGTCCCGCCAGGGTCGCCCGCGCTGTAAATCTCATCTGAGCCAGAGGATCATTATGATCGCCCGCATGCTCAAGCTTGCCACGCCCGTACTGCTCGCCACGCTGCTGCTCGCCACCGGGTTTACGTGGTCGCACACGGTTGCGGCCCGCCCGCCCCAGGCCGACTTCGTCGCGCCAATGAGCGAGATCGCGGCCCGCGCCACCGTGGCGGAAGCTCAGGCCCGCGAGACGCAGCTTCGTGCGACCATCGCGCAGCAGCTTGGGATGCTCAACCCCGCTGGACTGCCCACGATGCAGACGGTCTACTTTCCGCAGACGAGCCACCACCTGAGCAACCGCAGCGGCTTCCTCAACTTTTGGCGCTCGAACGGCCAAGTGTACATCTTCGGCTACCCGATTAGCGAGGAGTTGGTCGAGCAGGGGCACATCGTCCAGTACTTCGAGCGCGCCCGCTTCGAGTATCGCCCTGATCTCGCCACCGACCAACAGGTGCAGCTCGGCCTCGTCGGTCGCGAGATCCTGGCGGCCCAGGGTGTGCCCGGTACAATTGACGATCCGCAGAATGGTGCGCTGTACTTTCCCGAGACGCGCCATTCGCTTTCGGGCGAATTTCGGCGCCTGTGGGAGAAGCGGGGCGGCCTGCAGGTGTTTGGCTTTCCGCTGAGCGAGACGGTGGACGAGAACGGTCGCAGCGTGCAGTATTTCGAGCGGGCCAAGCTGGTCTATCTCCCCGAGCAGGGTAACGCCTTCCTTGCGGGGCAGGCCGCGATGCGCGGCTTCCCCATCGACACGCTCGACGAGGTGCAACTCAGTGACCTGGGGCGTCAACTCGCCCAACTGCGCGGCCTCAATCTTGCGCCGATGCCCCAGCTTGTCGGCACGCTCACCTGGAACCCGGCGATCTGGGAGCGGCGCATCGAGGTTAATCTCAGCGAGCAGTGGCTCAGCGCCTACGAGGGGAACCTGCAGGTTTATCGGGCGCCGGTGGCGACAGGGCGCGACGGCTTCAACACGCCGGTCGGCGAGTACGCTATCTATAGTAAGTATGACGAGCAGACGATGTCGGGGTGCATCGGCGACGAGTGCTGGACTGTGCCGAACATCCCCTGGGTGCAATACGTTGTGGGCGGCGTGGCCCTGCACGGCACCTACTGGCACAACGCCCACGGCACCGGCGTGCGAATGTCGCACGGCTGCATCAATCTGCGCGTTGATGACGCCGAGTGGCTCTACAAATGGGCCGATGTCGGCACGCGGGTGATTATCTCGTACTAACCAAGGTGTCAGGGTTCAGGTGTCAGGTGTCAGGCCAAGCGCAGCAGCCAGTCTGTCGAAAGGACGCCCACGCGGGCGTCCTTTCTGTTTCGACAAGGTGCGCTGCCGCCACGACGGCAGCGCACCAACCCCTGTGGATTGTTCACTATGGTATGATGAAAGTGAACAGCAGGTAAAGAATAGGTGCTGTAACGGGCTAGAAAGCTCCCATCCGTGATGCGCGAGGCCACGACCCTAGGGATCACGCACGCCAATTCGGTCGCCTACAGCGCCGCACTTACGGGTGCGGCCCTCTACGCGAGCGCGGCGCGGGGCCGCGTCTGGATGCGCGACCGTGACCGGGCCGCCCTGCTGCATCGGCTTACGACCAACAACATCGTGCGGCTCAAGTCCGGCCAGGGCACCGACACGGTTCTGTGTACGCCGATTGGGCGCATCATTGATCTGCTGAGCGTCTACGCGCTTGATGACGCCCTGCTGCTGGTGACGAGTCCTGGGCGCGGCGCGGCGCTTGCCAGCCACCTCCGCAGAAATATCTTCTTCAAAGATCAGGTGCAGCTTGAGGATGCGACGGCAACCCTTGGGCAACTCACGCTCTACGGCCCGCAGGCCGTCGCCCTGCTTGACCCGCTCGGGCTGCCCGCTGCCGCGCTCGCGGCCCACGGCATCGCCATGACCACATGGCACGCCGAGCCGCTGTATGTGGCTCGCGCCCCGGCCATCGGCGTCACCGGCGTCTGGCTGATCGCCCCGCCCGCGCCCCTGGCCGAACTTGGCGCAACCCTGCACGACGCGGGCGCCTACCCGCTCGACGCGGCCACCCACGAGGTGCTGCGCGTCGAGGCTGGCCTTGGCGCTTACGGGCACGAGCTTACGCCAGCGTATATTCCGCTAGAGACGGGGCTGTGGCACGCGGTCAGCTTCACCAAGGGCTGCTATGTCGGCCAAGAGATTATCGCCCGTATGCAGAGCCGTGGGCGTCTAGCCAAACAGCTCCAAGGTCTACGCTTCACCGAACCACCTGCCCTCGCCTCAGCGGGACAGGCACCCCTCGCGCAGCTTGAGGCCGACGGCAAAGAGGCTGGCGATCTGACGAGTATCGTCGCATCGCCGCGCTACGGACTGATCGGCTTGGCGTATGTTCGCAAGGCCCACGCCGCGCAGGGCACGCGCCTGACGGTGGCTGGTGGCGAGGCCGAGGTGGTAGACCTGCCGTTCAAAGCGTGACCGGGGAAGCGCCCTGAGCGGTAGTCCAGGAACCGTCCATGTCGAGGCCCGTCACTAGGCGCATCCACGTGGTTGTTGAGCTTGAGCGCCAGCGCGACCTACTGCGCCGTCAGCAAGAGCGGGATCAGCGCGTACTCGCCGCGCTCTACAA
>CAIWXH010000847.1 GCA_903916565.1 uncultured Oscillochloris sp.
CCTGCTGATTGACCAGTTCGAGGAGACCTTCACGCTCTGCACCGACGAGGCGCGGCGGGCGGAGTTTCTGGCGCGTCTGGTGGCCCTGGCGACCGACGCGGGCGCGGCGCACCGCGTCGTGCTGACGATGCGGAGCGACTTTGAGCCATTTATCGCCAGGGCCGAGGCGCTACAGCCGCTGTACGAGGCGGGCAAAGTGACGCTGCCGCCACTGACGGCGGGCGAGCTACGCGAGACGATTGAGCGCCCCGCCGAACAGGTGGGCCTGAAGTTTGAGGCTGGCCTCGTAGATTCGCTGCTGGGCGACATCCTGGGTGAGCCAGCGGCGCTGCCGCTGCTGCAGTACAGCCTGTTGAAATTGTGGGAGGCCCGCGAGCGCAACCGGGTGACGCTGGCCGCCTATAAGAAAGTCGGCGGCGGGCGACTGGCCCTGGCCCGTGGCGCCGACGCCGCCTACGCCGCGCTCATCCCCGAGGAACAGGTGACGGCGCGGCGCATCCTGCTGCGCCTGGTGCGCCCCGGCGAAGGCTTGGAGATCACCAGCAACCGGGTGCGCCGCAGCGCGCTTGACCGAGGCGGCGAAGACCCGGGCCGCGTGGCGCGGGTGCTGGCGAAGCTGGTGGACGCCCGACTGCTGCGCCTGACCCCCGGCGACACCCCCGACGATACGCAGGTCGAAGTGGCCCACGAGGCGCTAGTACGCAACTGGCCCACCTTGGTCGAATGGCTGGAAGACGAGCGCATCGCGCTCCGCCAGCGCCAGCGTCTGAGCGCCGCCGCCGAGCAGTGGCAGCGCCTCAGCCACGACCCCGGCGCGCTCTGGCAAGGCCGCCTGCTGGAAGAGGCCCGCCAGTACGACGACCTAAGCGCGCCAGAGCAGACATTCGTTGCCGCCAGCGCCGCCGCCGAGGCTGCCCGCGCCCGTCGCGCCGCCCGCACCAGTTGGCTGATTCGTGCCCTGCTGGTGATCACGACCATTGCCAGTGTGGTCGCCACGGTGCTGGCGGTGCAGGCGATCAACGGGCGTGCCCAGGCTGAGCGGAATGCGGCTGTAGCGCAAACCGCTGAGATTGGTGCCGAGCAGGCAAAGGCGACAGCGGAGGCTAGCGGCCAGATTGCTGATTGGCAACGTGCTACCGCTGTAGTCGCCCAGTCCCTCGCCACCACCGCCCAGGCCCAGACCGAGCAGCAGCGCAAGGTTGTCGATACCCAACGTCTGGCCTTCGCGGCCCAGACTCAGTTCCGCAATAATGCGGAGACCGGGCTGCTCCTAGCCTACGAGGCCAATGCCCGCGACGACAATGCTGTGACTGGACAGAGTCTCCGCGACGGGATTGATGCGGTACCCTGGCGACCGATAGCGCTGAATGGCCACACAGCCCAGGTCTATAGTGCGGTGTTCAGCCCGGACGGCCAACGCATTCTTACCGCCTCTGGCGATAAAACGGCACGGCTCTGGGATGCCAGCGGCCAGCCTCTTGCCACCCTCAGCGGCCACACGGCCCAGGTCTATAGCGCGGTGTTCAGCCCGGACGGCCAACGCATCCTCACCGCCTCTGGCGATAAGACGGCGCAGCTGTGGGACACCAGCGGGCATCCGCTTGCCACCCTCAAGGGCCACACGGGCGTGGTCTATCGCGCGGTGTTCAGCCCGGACGGCCAGCGCATCCTTACTGCCTCAGACGATAAGACGGCACGACTGTGGGACGCCAGCGGCCAGCTGCTTGCCACGCTCAAGGGCCACACGGGTAGGGTCTTTAGCGCGGTGTTCAGCCCGGATGGGAGACGTATCGTCACCGCCTCAGCCGACAACACGGCGCGGCTGTGGGCCGTTTCGGCGGTGCTCAACGCAGGCGCCAGCGGCCAACCCATCACCACCCTCAACGCCCACAGGGGTGTGGTCTTTAGCGCGGTGTTCAGCCCGGATGGGACACGTATCGTTACTGCCTCAGCCGACAACACAGCGCGGCTGTGGGATGCCAGCGGAAAGCTCCTCACCACCCTCAATGGACACATCGGCCCAATCTATAGCGCCATATTCAATCCAGACAGCACACGCATCTTAACTGTGTCATTTGATGGTACGGCGCGGCTGTGGAATACCACCGGCCAAACCATCGCCATCCTCAAAGG
>CAIWXH010000848.1 GCA_903916565.1 uncultured Oscillochloris sp.
GCGCCTTTGCGTGAGCAAAAGCACACTCACGCAAAGCCGCAAAGACGCGAAGGAACGCAAAAGAAAAGCAAACCTTTGCGCCTTCGCGCCTTTGCGTGAGCAAAAGCACGCTCGCACCACCTGGAGGTTCATTTAATGCCTACGCCCCCCATTCTACGCCTCACCCAAACCGCCAGCCAGGATAACCGCCACACCATTGAGTTGGAGTGGCTCGAAGGGAGCGCACGCCAGACCGCCAGTGCCATTGTTGAACTGACGATGAGCGAACAGGATCAGCGCGATCTCGCGTGGTATGTCGAGGAGTACGCGGAGTATCCCTTTGAGCCGCATCCGCAACGCGCTGCCCGCATTGAGGCGCGTTTGCACGACATAGGCGTTGAGCTGTTCAATAAACTCTTCGCGGCCAACAATCCTACGCGGCGTATGTGGTTTGAGGCGGCTCGCCGTCTGAGCGATGTGCGCGTTGAGATTGTCACCGATGCCGAGGGCGCAACCGCCCTGCCTTGGGAGTTGTTGCGCGACCCTGATACCGATAGGGTGTTGGCGCTCCACGCGCAGGCATTTGTGCGCGCCGCGCCCGCAGTGCCGCGCCCGCCATTGGCGTTGGAGCCGCAGGCGGTCATTCGCATCCTGCTAGTCATTTGTCGGCCCGCTGGCGGCGACGATGTGCCCTTCCGCTCCGTCGCCAGTCGCCTGCTCAAGAGCCTGAGTGCCGAGGCCCGTGCCGTCTTCCAGCTTGAGGTGTTGCGCCCGCCCACCTTTGCCCAGCTTGCCAAGGTGCTGAGCGATGCCAAGTCCGCCGGGAAGCCGTATCACGTCGTCCACTTTGATGGTCACGGCGTCTATGGTTCGCCCGATCTACTGCCGGTGGACATGAGCAAGCTCACGTATCGGGTTGCGGGGCCGCAGGGCTTCCTGCTCTTTGAGAGCGACACGACGACCAACCGGCGCGAGTTGGTGCATGGCACCCGTTTGGGCGAATTGCTGGTGCAAACCAACGTCCCGCTGCTGGTGCTGAACGCTTGTCGCTCGGCCCACGCCGCCCCGGCTGCGGCGGACGACTCGCAGCCTAACGCGGACACCGCCGCGCCCGCCGTGGACGAGGACGACCCCAACGCGAAGGTGCGCGCCTTCGGTTCGTTGGCCCAACAGGTGATGCTGACTGGCGTCGGTGGCGTGGTGGCGATGCGCTACAACGTCTATGTGGTGACGGCGGCGCAGTTTGTGGCCGAGTTGTACCGGGCGTTGGTGCAGGGCCGCTCGTTGGGCGAAGCGGTGAGCCGGGGCCGCAAGGATTTGCACGCCCAGCCGGTGCGCGAGATCGTGCAAAAGCTGACGCTGCAAGACTGGCTGGTGCCGGTGGTCTACGAAGCGCAGGCGACGCAGGTGTTTCAGCCCGCAACGACGGCGCACGCCCTGCCCATCACGATTAAGCGGGCCAATGCGACCCCGCAGCGCGGCGATCTCGACTCGGCGCTGCCGCCAACGCCGGACGTGGGCTTCTTTGGGCGGGACGAAACGCTGCTGGCGCTGGATCGCGGCTTTGATCGTCACCACATCGTGCTGTTGCACGCCTTCGCAGGCAGCGGCAAGACCACCACCGCCGCCGAGTTCGCCCGCTGGTACGCCCTGACGGGCGGCGTCAACGGGCCGGTGCTGTGGAGTAGCTTTGAGCAGCCGAAGACGCTGTCACAGGTGCTTGATCAACTGGGACTGCTGTTCAACCCGGTGTTGCAAAAGAGCGGCATTGATTGGCATGCGCTCACTGACGTAGCAGAGAAACGTCATTACGCCCTCCAAATCCTGAACCTTGTGCCGGTGCTGTGGGTGTGGGACAACATCGAGCCAGTGGCGGGCTTCCCGGCTGGCTCTCCGTCGCACTGGACAGCGGCAGAACAGCGTGAACTGGCCGACTTTTTGCGGGCCGTGCGCGACACCCCGGCCAAGTTCCTGCTCACCTCGCGGCGCGACGAACAGGCGTGGTTGGGCAACCTGCCCCTGCGCGTCGTATTGCCGCCGATGCCCATGCACGAGCGCCGCCAAATGGCCGAAGCCCTGGCGGCAAAGTATAACGTCACGCTGAATCAAGACGACTGGCGCCCGCTGTTGGTGTATAGCGGCGGCAACCCGCTGACCATGACGGTGGCAATGGGCCAAGCGCTGCGCGACGGGCTACGCACGGCCAGCCAGATCAAGGCATACGTTGATAAACTGCGGGCGGGCGAAGCCGGGTTCGACGATGACGAGAACGAGGGACGAAGTAGATCCCTCGGTGCCTCCCTGAGCTACGGCTTCGCCAACACCTTCACCGCACAGGAGCAGGCGACCCTGGCGCTGCTGCACCATTTCCAGGGCTTCGTGGATGTGGACGCGCTGCGATTGATGGGCGACACCGACGAAGAATGGCACATCCCCGCCATTGCTAGCATCACCCGCGAGCAAACCATTGCGCTGCTTGACCGCGCCGCCGAGATTGGGCTGCTGACGGCGCATGGCGGCGGCTACTACAGCATTCACCCGGCCCTGCCCTGGTTCCTGCGGCGGCTGTATGAAGAACATTACGGCAAGCCGAACCCCAATCCAAAATCCGAAATCGAAAATCCACAATCCCCCGCCCCCACTCGTGCCTACGTCGAGGCGATGGGCAAATTGGGCAACTATTACCACGACCAATACGAAGGCGGCAACCGAGACGTGATCGCTGTGCTGCGCGCCGAGGAGGCGAACCTGCTGCACGCCCGGCGGCTGGCGCTGCGGCACGGTTGGTATTATCGCATCATCAGCGCGATGCAGGGGCTGCTCCAGCTCTATGGCCACACCGGGCGGCGGGCCGAGTGGCGGGCCTTGGTTGACGAGATTGTGCCCACCTTCGTAGACCCGACGAGCGATGGCCCGCTGCCGGGATGGGAACCGCAGTATGACGTTGTAATGAGTTACCGCGTGTGGCTGCTGATGGAGGAGCGACAGTGGGCTGACGCCGCCAAGTTGCGAGAGCTGCACGTTGATTATCAGCGCCAACAGGCCGCACCGCTGCTGACCCTGCCGCCGGAGCAACTGGATGTAATGCAGCGCAACACGCTGCGTTCGCTGGCGGCAGCATTGCACCAACTGGGCGAAATCCAGCGTGAAGAGGGCGCAGCGGCGTGTGTGGGCAACTACCGGGAGAGCTACGATCTGTCGTTGCGGATTGGCGAGTACGCCGGGGCTGCGGCGGGTGCCTTCACCCTGGGGCACGCCTACACAGGTGGCCACGTACCCGCGCTGCGCGACCTGGCGCAGGCCGAAGTGTGGTATCGGCGCGGTCTGGAATTGATCCCCGATGGCGATAGATTGACACGGGGCAAAGGACAAGGAGACCTCGGCCTCGTGGCGTACGAACGCTTCAAGGAAGCGTGGCAGGCCGGGGAGCCGGAAGCGGTGCTGGTGGAACATCTGAACGCGGCACGGCAATTCTGCCAACAGCAACTTGACCTGACACCGGCTGATGCGATAGGTAGCTTTGCAATTGCCCACAACCAGCTTGGCCTCATCTACCAGAGTGCCGGGCAGATCGAGCAGGCGGTGGCGCACTACCGCGAATCGATCCGCTACAAAGAGCAGGCGGGCGACCTCTACGGCGCGGCGAAGACCCGCTATAACGTCGCCATTGCCTACGCGAACGCGGGGCGGCTCGCCGATGCGTTGCTGTTCGCGCAGGCGGCGCTGCGCAACTTCGTGCAGTTCGGCCCGGCGGCAGCGCAAGCAGCAGCGAAGGTGCAGGGGTTTATTGCGAGGATTGAGGGGGCGATGCGGAAGGGCAACGGATAGGGAGCGAATGAGCGAATGGGGGGGGACTGCGCTATTCGTATATTCGCTCCCTATTCGTGGACGGTGCGGCATGGCCTTAGACATGGTTTCAGAGCGGCCAATTTTACTTTACACTCTTGGCATACGTACCCCCCCTAGCCCCCCCGCAAGCGGCATATCTTTACCCACATCTTTTGCTCTGTGATGCTGAAATAAGGAGGAGAGGCTGAAAATCCTTGGCGTAAGGGCGCAGCAGCACCTCATGCATCCCCACCCTAGACTCATCCGGGGCTGCTGCGCCCCTACCCCTCATCTGGGGCGCATCCGGGGTTGAGGAGAGGGGTTTTGGGGCCGGAAAATCTTAAGGATTACCTGCCCCGTTGCCCTCCGCAGGGCAAGTATACTACCCCGTTTACCGCATTGTCATGCGGTAAAAAAAGATGTGGGTAAAGATATGCCGCTTGCGGGGGGGCTAGGGGGGGTAGAACTGTAAAGTATCTGCGAACCTTGTCTAAAGCCCGACACCTGACACCTGACACCTGACACCCAAAACCCAAAACCCAAAATCTAACAGGAAATAGGAATCATGGCCCGCATCACCCCCCTCGCCGTTGCCCTCGGCAAAATAGTCGGACAGCTCTCGCGCCGATTGGGCGCGGGCGGCGGCACGACGCTGCCCGGCAGCCTCGCCCGCCGCCTTGTGCCGAGTATCCTCCGTGACCTGAGCGCCGGGTTGCCCCACGGCGCGGTGCTGATCAGTGGCACCAATGGCAAGACCACCACCAGCCGCATGCTCAGCGAGATCCTCAAAGA
>CAIWXH010000849.1 GCA_903916565.1 uncultured Oscillochloris sp.
CAGTCCTACCCAGGTTGTTGAATCCGGGGGACTAACGTCCCCGGCTCTTGTAGCTGCGAAGCCTGCCTTCGCAGGCTATCCAGGCCGCGCAGGCGGCCTTCGCAGCCCATAGCCCGTGGCTTCAGCCACCGGGCGTGGTGCCGCAAGCACTTTGCATTAGCCCTGGCCTGCCGGGAGGCTGAAGCCCCCGGCTGAATCGTGCGAAGCCTGCGTCAGCAGGCTTCGTCGCACGGAGCCGGGCGCTTCAGCGCCCCAGCGGGCGACGGTGCCCCCGCCACCCCTACGCGCCCGCGCCAACAATCAGCGCGAGGATGCGGGCCACCAGTGCCCGGTCAAGCTCGTCGAGGTTTTGGGTAAGTGCGTCGGGGTTGCGCTCGCCCGCCCAGATTTGCGCGACCACGCCGCGCATGCGCCAGCCCTTGCGCTCAAGGTCGCCCAGCGTCGTCTCGATCTCGGCCCGCTCGCTCTGGTCGCCCAAGGCCACCCCGGCGATGCCCTGCAGCAGCGGCTCAAACTGACGCACCGCCTCGTCGGTGCTGGTCTCGCCGCCGCCCGTGCTGATCACGCCAGCGGCCACCAGCCGCTCGACCAGCAGCGCGCGCTCGGCCACGGGCAGCGCGTCGAGCGCAAACTGCAAGCCAGCGACATCGCCGCGCTCAAGGGCGCCACGGACAGCGGGGGGCATCCCGGCGAGCAATTCGGGGGTGACGCCCGCGTGGTCATCCTCGGCGGCGAAGCGGTGGCGCTCGGCAAAATCCGCCATGCCAAGCTGCGCGAAGATCTCGGCGGCCTGCTCAAGATAGGGGCGGGCCAGGTCGGGGCGACCCTTGCGGCGCAAGGCCCAGCCGTAGTTCCCGATCTGCGCGGCGGCGGCGTACTGCTCACCAATGGCCCAGTAGAGCTTCACCGCTTGGTTGAGCAGGTTGGTGGCGGTCGGCAGGTCGCCGCGTTCAAGCAGCGTGCGCCCGCGAGCGACCAGGGCATCGGCGCGAGTTTTGGAGTCTTGGGTGGTCATAGATTTGGTTGAGGTGTGCGCCGCTGCCGTCTGGCGGTGGGCTTGGCTGAAAGGGCCGCGAGCTTCGCGCCGAGTTGTTCGAGGCTGACGAGATTATGCACGGGCAGGAAATCGTCAATAAAAGGCAGCGCCGCCTGCATCCCAACCGTCAGTGGCGCGTAGCCGGGGCTGCCAAGCAGCGGGTTGAGCCAGATCAGCCGGTGGCACGAGCGTTGCAGCCGGTCTAGCTCACGGCGCAGCACCGCCGGCTCGCCCCGGTCCCAGCCATCGCTGATCAGCAGGACAATTGGGCCGTGGCCGAGGACGCGGCGGCCCCACTGAAAGTTGAACGCCTTCACGGCGTCACCGATGCGCGTGCCGCCGTTCCAGTCGAGGACGTGGCGGCTGACGAGGCTGATGGCGTCGTCAATGTCGCGGTGGCGCAACTGGCGCGTGATCCGGGTCAGGCGCGTGCCGAAGACAAACGACTCAACTTTGCCCAGACCCTCGGTGATGGCGTAGACAAACTGGAGCAAGATGCGCGCGTAGCGCTCCATGCTGCCGCTGATGTCGCAAAGCACCACCACGGGGCGCGGGGTGGTCTGGGTTTCGCGCCAGGCGAGCTGTAGTGGCACGCCGCCGTAGCGCAGGCTGCGCCGCAGGGTGCGCCGGAAGTCCAGGTGCCGCCCCCGCCGGGCGGGTCGGCGACGGCGGGTCGGGCGCTCCGCGACGCGCCAGCGCATCCGGCCAATCAGCGCCTTGACGGCCTGCACTTCTTCCCACGAACACTGGGCAAAATCCTTCGTACGCAGAATCTCGTCGCGGCTAAAGGTGAGCTGTAGCTCA
>CAIWXH010000850.1 GCA_903916565.1 uncultured Oscillochloris sp.
CGCAGCAGCGCGGGCACCCGTGGCAAGTCACTTGCGTCCAGCCGCAGCGCCGCATACGCGCCCAGATGCGGAAACTGCCCACGAGTTGCGGCGGCGCCATCCGAGGCCAAACTGAGGCGAAACGCGCTGTCGCCGCTCACGCCTGCGGCCCCCACGCGAAACGGGAACTCGGTGCTGTGAACAAGCTCGTAGGTGTAATCAGGCGCTGTCGCCACATCCCAGAGAATCGTATCGGCGCGTACCCAGTGGGCACGCGCCTTGGTGAGATCAGCGTTTGGCACGCAGGCCGCAGGCTCGGACATAGAGCCGTCCTACTGGTAACGCCTGCCCGGTGGCTAAAAGCCACGGGCTAGTACAGCGTTCTGGAAGTTCGTATGGGGTTGCACGGTGATTCTGGGAAGGCACAGAGCGCAGCAGCACGCGGTTCGGCCTTCGTGCGCTTCGTGCGCTTCGTGGTCAAAAACCTGTCGCGTAGTTCCGCCGACGTGTACTAGGTGCTTGCGAAGGCCGCCTACGCGGCCTGGATCAGCGCGTTCTGCTGCGCTCGGCCTGAAACCTGAAACCTGGCACCTGAAACCTAGTACAGTTCCCTGGAAATCCCTTGCCGGTTGTTGTGGAGCTGTGGAGCTGTGGAGGTGTGGATCTGCCATCACGCTACACCTCCACACCTCCACACCTCCACACCTCTACAGCGTAACCAGAAACGGACTTCTGCAAGGCTATACTCGTCTTACTGCCCCAGCCGCGCCACCAGCCGCTCCGCCGCCTGCTCGCCGCTGATGATCGCCCCTTCAACAAAAGGGCCGCCGAGATAATCGCCAGCAAAGACCAGGCGACCAGCCTCAATTGTGCCACGGGCGAAGCGGTCAATGCGCGTGAAGTGGCCCACATCAAACAGGGGCAGCGCCTCGGGGCAGCGATAGAGGCGCTGGAAGCACTGCGTCGGCGCGGGGTCGTACGCGGGGGCGAGGCGGCGCAAATCGGCCAGCATCAGGCGGGCCAGCGTTGCATCATCATACTGGCGCAGCGCCGCTGCGGCTGGCCCGCTCAGGTGGAGGCTGATGGCATCACGGCCACGCGGCGCGAAGGTGGGATCTTTCACCGTCTGGATGGTCGCCGAGGCGAGGAACGGCGTTTCGCGACGGGGGAAGAGCAGCCCGTAGACGCCTCGTGGCAGCCGCCCGCACGTGCCCACCGCCAAGTTCACCGTGGATGAGTAGGCCACGGCTTCAAAGAAGGCCCGCCGCTCGCCGTCGAGCCAGGGCAGCAAGCGCGGCACCGCCGTGGCTGTGGTCGCGACCACCACCCCGTCGGCAGCGAGGCGCATGCCCGTGCCGCCCACGTGGGCCTGCACGCTGTAGCCGCCCCCGTCACGGGGTGTGACGGACAGCACCTCGGCGCTGAGGCGCAGGTCGAGACCCTTGGCCATGGCGGTGGCAAGCTGACCGAGACCGCCGTGCAGCGTAAAGAGCCGCAGGCCAGACGGCTGGCTCAACCCTGCCCGCAGCGCAATCAGCAGCAGCGCCCGCGAGGTCTGCTCGGGCGTCCAGTAGAAGATGCCCGAAAGGGGTGGCTGGAGCACATACTCAAGCAACTCGTCCGAGAGATGGGCGCGGGCGTACTCACTCACCGAGGTGTCATCAACGGAACATGCGCGTTGAAAAGCGTGCAGGTCGAGGATCGGGCGGTGGCGCAGCAGCGAACCAACGAGGTGCGAGAGCGTGAGCTTTTGGCGCGAGCCGATCAGGGAGGTGAAGACGACGCGGGCGCTAGGCCAAAGTGGGTAGAGGCGCCCATCGCGCAGGATCGCGGCGCTGCTCGGAATCCG
The DNA here is from genome assembly GCA_903916565.1 of uncultured Oscillochloris sp. Classification (GTDB taxonomy): domain Bacteria; phylum Chloroflexota; class Chloroflexia; order Chloroflexales; family Chloroflexaceae; genus CAIWXH01. The sequence continues at coordinate 1,829 of CAIWXH010000850.1, forward strand.
CCGCAGGTCGCGGGCAATGCCCAACTGACCAATCAGAGCCAAGGTGCGCGTATAAAAGCTGGCCAGAAATTCGGCCCCTAGCTCGATCTTGCAACCCTCGACCACGGCGGTCTGCACCCTGCCGCCGATAACTGGCGCACGCTCAAGGATGGTAATCCGTGCGCCGGTGGCCCTTAGGCGGCGCGCAGCGGCGAGACCGGCAACCCCGGCGCCAATGACAACGATGTGTGGTGAACCGCTCATGATGTAGCAAGAAGAACGATGCCGAAAGGCCGCATTCGGAAACTCGGGTGGGCGGCGCTCAAGCGCAACAAATGCGAAGGAAACAAACAGCCCGCGTACGACCCATCATAGCACGGGCGCTAGGACAAGGGGTCAGGTTTCAGGTTTCAGGGGTCAGGCCGAACGCAACCGCAAGCGCTGCGCGTGCCCAAATGGTCAAGCCGCCACAAACCGCCACAGCAATGCTTTGCGGCTTTACGGCTTTGCGCGAGATCGCCCCGGCGGCATAACCCAGATGAGATTGCCCTAGCACGCCGTTTGTACGGCAAACACAACCCAGATCGCGTACAGATCACCTGGAACTTCCTATGGGTATGGTCGTATCATAGACATACGAAGCTTAATGGCTGGAGGAGCTTTAACATAGCCTTTGTATTATACGCACAGATGTTTTATAATACACATAATGCACACCGACACCATTCAAAGACGCACTCGCCCATGATCCGAGCGCACACAATCCGCCTGAACCCAACCCCTGAGCAAGAACGCCTCTTCCGGCAGGCCGCAGGGACGGCGCGGTTCTGTTACAACTGGGGCTTGCGGGCCATCAAAGACGCGCTCGACCAGGGGATGCAGGCACCCCTGGCCCGTGCGCTGCGCGACGAGTTCAAGCGCATCCGGGCGGTGGAATACCCCTGGACATTCCAGGTCGGCAAGTCGGCGATTGAGGGGGCGTTTGTTCATCTAGGGAATGCGGTTACAAACTTCTACGCGAGCCGTCGTGGACAGCGCAAGGGGAAACGAGTCGGTTTTCCTACGTTCAAGTCCCGCAGGCACGGGTACGGGTCGTTCTACGTCGCCAATGACCGGCTCACGGTAGACGGACACACGCTCAAAGTCTCAAAGGTGGGCCACCTGAACATGACCGA